>JAOTSL010000056.1 GCA_029864945.1 Gammaproteobacteria bacterium | reverse complement strand
ATTTTTATATTCGTGCCACAAACTTTGATGGCTATCAGGTTTTATTTCTACATAGGAATAATATTGGACGATAGGCATTATTTTCTCGGTTAGTATTTCCCGACAGTACGATGAATCATCAAACCAGTTATCTCCATCTGACGCTTGAGCAACATAAATATTCCAGTCACTCGTAGGATAACGCTCCGTCGCTATTTCATGCATTAAAACCAGAGCACTAGAAGCAACTGTACCACCCGTTTCTCTGGAATAAAAAAACTCCTGCTCATCAACTTCTCGTGCTGCCGTGTGATGACTAATGAATACTATTTCGATTTTTTCGTAATTACGGGTAAGAAAAAGATATAACAGAATAAAAAAACGTTTTGCTATTTCTTTTTTGTGTTGATCCATAGAGCCAGATACATCCATCACACAAAACATGACAGCTTGTGTCGTTGGCTTTGGCATGTCAACATGCCGATTAAAACGAAGATCAAATTCATCTATATAAGGAACACCCTTGATTTTTTTCTCTAAAAATTCAATTCGCGCCTTTAACTCTGTAATTTTGACCTGATTATCAATCGGATCCTGTTCCATCAAAATCAGTTCATCTTTGACTTGGACCAGTTCTTTTTTAAACGGTCCCCTTAATGCGATTCGTCGGCCAAGGGAATTACGCATAGAGCGCACGATATTCATATTGGCCTGAATACCATTAGTTTGAAATCCCGCGCGCACTTTTTTGTTGTCATAAACGGTTGTGACTTGGGTTTTAACTAGATTAGGTAGCTCCATATCTTCAAAGAAAAACTCCATGAATTCGTCTTTGCTGATTTCAAACATGAAATCATCTTCGCCTTCACCCTGGTCACTGGCGCTGCCTTTTCCACCCTCACCACCGTCCTGTTTAGGTGGTCGCTTAACTTTGTCTCCCGGTACAAACTCCTTATTCCCAGGATGCACAACATCTCGCCGTCCACCAGAGCCATGATAAATTGTTGGCTCGGATATATCCTTTGATGGAATGGAAATTGACTCTCCACTTTCAATGTCAGTAATGCTGCGATTAGAAATAGCGTCAGACACCGCTTTTTTAATTTGATGTTTGTATCGCTTTAAAAAACGCTGCCTGTTGACGGCACTTTTATTTTTTCCATTAATACGTCTGTCAATCATGCGAGTCAAAACAGAGCCCCCTGATTAAGATGATTTGCGAACGCGTAGATACCACTCACATAGTAGGCGAACCTGTTTTTGAGTATATCCCTTTTCTACCATCCGATTAATGAAGTCTTCATGTTTCTTCTTATCATCGGCGGATGATTTTGCGTTAAAAGAAATCACTGGCAACAAATCTTCTGTATTGGAAAACATTTTCTTTTCAATTACGTTACGTAACTTTTCGTACCCACTCCAAGCTGGGTTTTTTCCTTTGTTATTCGCTCTGGCTCTTAATACAAAGTTAACAATTTCATTTCGAAAATCTTTCGGATTACTGATACCGGCTGGTTTTTCAATTTTTTCAAGCTCATCGTTTAACGCCGCCCGACTGAACACCTCTCCGGTATCATGATCCCGATAATCCTCATCCTGAATCCAGTAGTCAGCATAGGTCACGTAACGATCAAATATATTTTGCCCATACTCAGAATAGGACTCAAGATACGCCGTTTGAATTTCCTTGCCGATAAAATCAACATAATGGGGAACAAGATAGCCTTTAATATTTGCAAGATACCTTTCCTCAACCTCTTGAGGAAATTGTTCCTGCTCAATTTGTTGCTCCAATACATGGAGCAAATGTACTGGGTTAGCGGCTATCTCAGAATTATCGTAGTTGAAAACACGAGATAGTATCTTAAATGCAAACCGAGTAGACAATCCATTCATACCTTCATCAACACCGGCGTAATCACGATATTCCTGATATGATTTTGCATTCGGGTCTGTGTCTTTAAGATTATCACCATCATAGACACGCATTTTTGATCCAATATTGGAATTTTCTGGCTCTTTCAAACGTGATAGAACTGCAAACTCAGCCATCATTTTTAATGTATCAGGCGCGCAAGGCGAGAGAGATAAAGAACTGTGCTCAAGTAGCTTCTGGTAAATTTTTATTTCCTCAGAGACCCGCAAACAATATGGCACCTTAACAATATAAATCCGGTCAAGAAACGCTTCGTTATTTTTATTATTTTTAAATGTCACCCATTCAGATTCATTTGAGTGCGCCAATACCACGCCATCAAAAGGAATAGCGGATAATCCTTCAGTGCCTTTATAATTACTTTCCTGCGTGGCTGTTAGCAGAGGATGCAGCACCTTAATGGGTGCTTTAAACATTTCGACAAATTCAAGTAAGCCCTGGTTAGCAAGGCATAAGCCGCCAGAATAAGAATAAGCATCCGGGTCATCCTGCGAATATTCTTCTAGCTTACGAATATCAACCTTTCCGACCAGAGCTGAGATATCCTGGTTATTTTCATCACCAGGTTCAGTTTTAGCAATACCAATTTGCTGCAAGGCGGAAGGCTTTACTCTAACAATTTCAAATTTTGATATGTCGCCATTAAATTCAGCTAAACGCTTAACCGCCCAAGGAGACATCAACCCGGTTAAATAGCGACTAGGTATCCCATAATCTTCTTCGAGAATTTGAGCATCTTCTGCTGGAGAAAACAAACCCAAAGGAGACTCATGCACTGGCGAACCCTTTATGGCGTAAAAGTGCTCTTTCTCCATGAGGGCCTTAAGCTTTTCAGCGAGAGATGATTTTCCTCCTCCGACAGGGCCTAATAAATACAGAATTTGTTTCTTTTCTTCAAGACCTTGGGCTGCGTGTTTAAAGTAAGACGCGATCTGCTCTATGGTGTCTTCCATTCCATAGAACTCTTTAAAGGCGGGGTAAGTTTTAATAATTCTATTTGAAAATATACGACTGTAACGCGGATCGTTCCTGGTATCAAAGTACTCAGGTTCGCCAATGGCTTTAAGCATACGTTCAGAGGCAGATGAATACACACTGGGATCAGTTTTACAGAGCCCCAGATATTCTTGAATACTGAGTGTTTCATCCTTTGAATCGTCAAACCGCTCTTTATATTGACTGAAGATGTCCATAGATAATATCCCTCATAAGCTTATGACTACAAAATAAAGTTTTAACTCTGCCGTTGTTTCACCGATAACTTACAGGCTCGAATACGCTGCACCAAAATATTTTACGGCTATCATTTTTAATGAATGAACTATTAATTACACAATAGCGCCGAATCCAACACCCCAACTTAACTGACATACTCATCAATCCAGAAAACCTAAAATTGATTCTTATAGTTATGAGTTTGCTTTCAACTATTCTGAATAATTCACGTTTATCGGTACTTAATAGAGGAGCAAAAAGCAAGCCAGTAAGCCATTAGCTATTGAACAATCAAATAGCTGACACCTTTGATTTTCCGATGAAAAAATCAAAGCAACCTATACAATTGGACAAGATCAAAGCTTCGTCGTTTCAAATAAAGTATAAATACATGATTTAGACTAATGATAAAAATAAGTTGCGTTAATAGCGCCTCTAATATTTTATAAAAGATGACTATGGCGTCGCACTTATTATGGGAATTGCAGCTATAGAAGCTATAACTGTAGAAGCAGTAGAGATGGGTTTAAAGAAAACCTGCGAGGTAACATTGGTTACAGCCTCGAATTAATTTACTTATATCACTTAATTTATAGCCATCCTGTAGATGGCTATCCTAGATAAACATACTGATCTTTTTCTCAGCATGCTTACCGTCACAACCTTATAGTTACAAGCTAACTTTTAGCTCACTACCTTAATGAGATGATAGTTTTTCTTGCCTTTACGAAGCACAATAAATTTACCATTAACAGCATCACTCAGATTAATTTTGCGATCAATATCTGCTGACTTAATATTATTTACCGCAATACCATTACCCTGAATAGATCGCCTTGCCTCACCTTTTGAAGAAGCCAAAGTCGACTCTGCAAGCAAATCAATAAACCCATAACCCTCACCTTGCAAAAGAGTCGTGCTAATTTCACTTGATGGTACATCAGCAAAAATATCTTCAATGTCATCGGCAGAAAGACCTTCGATATCACCACCAAATAGTACTTTTGACGCTGAAAGTGCTCGATTAAATGCATCTTCGTTATGTACGATTTTCGTCATTTCTTCTGCAAGCACTCGCTGAGCTTCGCGCCGCTCAGGGCTTTGTTGAACAGCCTCTTCAAGCAAAGTAATTTCGGCCTGCTCAAGCCATGTGAAATATTTCAGGTATTTAACAACATCACGATCATCCGCATTTAACCAAAATTGATAAAAACGGTACGGCGATGTTTTTTTCGCATCCAACCAAATAGTACCAGACTCGGTTTTACCAAATTTTGTGCCGTCAGATTTTGTTATTAACGGAAAGACAAGTCCGTGGGTTTTCTTGCCGCGCATTCGTCGCACAAGCTCCATACCCGTAGTGATATTCCCCCACTGATCACTTCCGCCCGCTTGCACCGTGCAATTATGGTGATCATTTAAATGTAGAAAATCATAACCCTGTAAAAGCATATAACTAAACTCAGTATATGAAATTCCGTCTTCGCGTTCGATGCGGGATTTTACCGATTCCTTTGCAATCATATAATTTACAGTAAAATGTTTACCAACATCTCGTAAAAAATCCATCATACTCAGGTTCAGTAACCAGTCGCCATTGTTTAATAGTTTTGCAGGATTTTCTTTATCGTCAAAATCAAGAAAGCTAGACAATTGCTTTTTAATCGCGTCAACGTTTGACTGCACATGCTCCGCGGTAAGCAACTGCCTCTCTTGTGTTTTGCCACTGGGGTCACCAATCATACCCGTACCACCGCCTGCCATGGCAATTACCGGATGTCCATAACGCTGCAACCTAGCAAGACCCATGATTGGTACAAGGCTACCTACATGCAAGCTATCGCCAGTGGGATCAAAACCGATATACGTTGTTAGTTTTTCTTTTCCAAAAAGCTCATCAAGGCCTTCGGTTGTATCAAACAACAAACCGCGCCATTTTAATTCTTCAATTATATTATTCATAAAAACCAACTTAGTTATAAAATTTATCTTCGCCATCGGGACGAGACTTAAAACGTTTGTAGCCCCACTGATACTGCTCTGGACACTTCAAAATAAGTTTTTCAACTTCTGAGTTTAAAGCTTCGAGAGAATCAGACATATTTTTTTCATTAATTTTTTTATTAGCCGGTGCAAAATAAAGCTCATACCCAGCCCCATTTTTTTTGCGGCGGGCAAAACACCCAATGACATCGGCGTTAGTTTTTTGGGCCAGTTTAGACGTCAGTGTCATCGTGTTTGCCTGCACATTAAAAAAAGGAGCGAATTCCCCGCCAATGCTGCCGGGGTCCTGATCTGGCAAAATTCCGATCACCTCACTTTTTCTAAGGGACGCTAGTAACCCTCTTACCCCACTAACATCTGTTGGTACGAGCTTTGATCCGAAACGGGTTCGGCCTGTGCGAACGATATCCTCAAGCCCTTGCATTTCGGGCGGACGATACATTGAGGTCATCGGGTATTTTGGCGAAATATACAAACCTATCACCTCCCAGGAGCCCAGATGAGGCGCAAGTAAAATAACGCCTCTTCCATTATCAATGGCATTTTTAATATGCTCTTCGCCCTCAACTTTTTGAACCAGGGACGTAATTTTGTTTTTTGGCTTACACCAAAGTGTCGCTATTTCGGTGATGTTTTTCCCTGTTTCAATAAGTGACTGCTTGGCCAGGACTTTTATTTCATCTTCACTGAACTGAGGAAAACAGAGTGCCAAGTTTTTTTCACTTATTCGACGCATTTCACCGTTATATGCCCAGAGCACCCAACCAAATCCTGCACCTACTTTTAATACCACCGGAAAAGGCAAGTAGGCAAATAACTTAATCAACAAACGAATCAGCGGCTCACGATAGCGTCGCCGCAAATCACGCAATATTTCTTTTATTTTCATGTAACCTGTCTGTATTGCCCATACTGCATAATGAAGGGCATTATACATTGGCAGTGAATTCAATTCACCCGGCGCACATGGTAAAATAGTCAACAAACAACGATACCTTCTCAAAAACTAATTGCAGGGCGTTAATTATGAGTGATATTAAACAAATTTCGGCAACATCCGCTTATGAAATGATCAAAAACAAGCCTCAAACAGTATTTGTCGATGTTAGATCGTCAATGGAGTTTTTATTTGTTGGTCATGCAAAAGGCTCTAACAGTATCCCATGGATTGATGAACCGGACTGGAAAATAGATCCGCATTTTGCCACCCATATACGCCAGTTGACTCTCGGCGGCGCACATTCCAGTGATGAAGAAGGGGTGCCCATTATCCTTATTTGCCGTAGTGGCCATCGCTCACTTGAAGCTGGCATTCACCTTATCAAAGAAGGATTTGAAGATGTTTATAACATTGACACCGGTTTTGAAGGAGACCTGGACGAAAATCATCATCGCGGCACTTTAGGCGGCTGGCGATTTGAAGGCTTACCCTGGGAACAAGGCTAATATAATTGCTTTTGTTACTTTTGCCGCATTTTCATAGCATCCATAGGCAAAGAAGGCTAAAATATTGGGCTTTTATTGCGCACCACAATTCACGTAACTATTAAATAAACACAAATAAAGAGCCGTATAGATGTCAGTAATTCCGAACAGTAAATTTGAAGCAGCCTTAAACAAACGCATATTAATTCTTGATGGTGCAATGGGCACTATGATTCAACGCTACGACCTTTCCGAGGAAGATTATCGTGGTGAGCGCTTTAAAGATTGGCCTTCTGACCTGAAGGGCAACAACGATTTACTGACGTTAACGCAAGCAAAAATCATTCGGAACATTCACATTTCCTATCTGGAAGCTGGCGCTGATATTCTTGAGACAAATACATTTAATGCAAACACCATTTCCATGGCAGATTACAACATGGAATCGCTGGCATACGAGCTTAACGTTGAGTCCGCTAAACTTGCGCGCTCGGCTGCGGACGAATACACCGCTAAAAACCCGAACAAGCCCCGTTTCGTTGCGGGAATTATTGGCCCAACAAATCGCACTGCCAGTATTTCGCCGGACGTCAATAATCCCGGCTCGAGAAACATCACATTTGATCAGTTAGTAGAGTCTTATCTTGAAGCCACAAAAGGTCTAGTTGAGGGCGGTGTAGATGTTTTGATGATCGAAACAGTTTTCGACACATTAAATGCAAAAGCAGCCATTTTTGCCGTTGAAACTTTTTTTGATTCATTGATTGAAAACGGCGGCTCAAAACTACCAGTTATGATTTCCGGCACTATCACGGATGCCAGTGGTAGAACACTTTCCGGCCAGACCACTGAAGCATTTTATAACTCTCTTCGCCATGTAAATCCTGTCAGCATTGGGCTGAACTGCGCGCTTGGTCCCGATTTATTGCGACCCTATGTTGAAGAAATGTCTCGCGTTGCAAATGTTTGTGTAAACGTCCACCCGAACGCAGGTTTGCCTAATGAGTTTGGTGAATATGATCTAGGCCCGGAAGGCATGGCAGCCGAAATCAAAGACTGGGCAGAAAGTGGCTTTCTTAATATCATTGGCGGGTGCTGTGGTACTTCACCGGCTCACATTGAAGCTATCGCTAGAGCCGTTGACGGCATCGCACCTAGGAAACGCCCGAATATTCCAGTGGCCTGTCGATTAAGCGGCCTCGAACCTTTCAATATTGATGAGAACAGCCTGTTTGTAAACGCGGGTGAACGCACCAACGTTACTGGCTCAGCCAAATTCAAACGACTGATCCTTAACTCGCAATACGATGAGGCATTAGATGTAGCGCGTGAACAAGTCGAAAATGGCGCACAAATAGTCGATGTGAATATGGATGAAGGCATGCTTGACGGCCTCGAAGCCATGCAATTATTCATGAACCTGATTGCAACCGAGCCGGACATTTCCAAAGTACCACTCATGGTCGACTCTTCAAAGTGGGATATTATTGAGGCTGGTTTAAAATGCATACAGGGCAAAGGTATTGTTAACTCAATCAGCCTTAAAGAAGGCGAAGAAAACTTCATCCATTATGCCAAACTAGTTCATCGTTACGGTGCAGCAGTTATCGTAATGGCCTTTGATGAAAAAGGCCAAGCTGATACATACGAACGAAAGGTGGAAATTTGTACTCGTTCATACAAAATTTTAACCGAAGAAGTCGGCTTCCCAGCAGAAGATATTATTTTCGATCCCAATATATTTGCTGTAGCAACGGGTATCGAAGAACACAACAATTATGGCATGGACTTTATAAATGCCACCAGAAAAATTAAAGAAACACTACCCCACGCGATGATCTCCGGCGGTGTTTCCAATGTCTCTTTCTCTTTTCGCGGGAACAATATGGTGCGCGAGGCCATTCATGCGGTGTTCCTCTATCACGCCATTAAGGCTGGAATGGATATGGGAATTGTCAACGCAGGCCAGTTGGCCGTCTATGACGACTTACCAGAAGAACTTCGTAATGCAGTAGAAGATGTCATATTAAACCGCTCAAACGAAGCGACAGAAAACCTGCTTGAAATTGCTCAAAAATACCGTGGCGATGGCGTAGTTCAAAGAAAAGAAGATTTGAGCTGGCGAGAGCAACCCGTCACCAAGCGACTTGAACATGCATTAGTAAAAGGCATAGATCAATACGTTGTAGAAGATACAGAAGAAGCCAGACTGGAGTTTGATCGCCCAATTCAAGTTATTGAAGGCCCCTTGATGGATGGTATGAATGTCGTCGGCGACCTATTTGGTGAAGGTAAAATGTTTTTACCACAAGTAGTGAAATCTGCCCGGGTTATGAAAAAAGCCGTTGCCCATTTACTGCCTTTTATTGAGCTAGAAAAAGATGGCGCCTCACAAAGTAACGGCAAAATCCTGATGGCAACAGTCAAAGGTGACGTACATGATATTGGTAAAAATATCGTGGGCGTCGTTCTGCAATGTAATAACTTTGAAATTATTGACCTAGGCGTTATGGTTTCTGCTTCAACTATTCTGGAAGAAGCCAAAAAACATAACGTCGACATTATTGGTTTATCCGGTCTGATCACACCTTCATTGGAAGAGATGTCTCATATTGCAAAAGAAATGCAACGACTTAACTTCAATGTTCCTCTAATGGTTGGTGGCGCAACAACTTCTCGCGCACATACAGCGGTAAAAATTGAACCACATTATAAAAATAACCCAACCGTTTGGGTAAAAGATGCCTCGCGCGCGGTTGGTGTTGCACAAAAATTAATTAGTGAAGACTTCAAAGCAGGTTTTGCAGCTGAGCTACGGGCGGAATATGAAGCAGTTAGAGTTCAGCATGCCGGGCGTCAGTCTCAACTTCGCTGGTTAAGCCTTGAGAATGCCAGAAAAAATAAAGAGTCTATTAACTGGTCTGACTTTGAAGCTGTTAAGCCTAAAAAACTCGGCGTACAAGTTTTCAACAATTGTGACTTAAAAGAAATCAGTCAATATATTGACTGGACGCCTTTTTTCCATTCATGGGAATTAAAAGGCAGTTACCCCAAAATAATGAATGACCCGGAAAAAGGCGAAGAAGCGAAAAAGTTATTCAGCGATGCACAACAAATGCTGTCAAAAATCATTGACGAAAAATGGCTTCAAGCAAACGCTGTAATGGGGATTTTTCCGGCAAATCAAACCGCCGACGAAACTATCACGCTTTATACCGACGATGATCGAAAAACAGAATTGATGACGTTAAATCACTTGCGCCAACAAACAGAAAAACCACCTGGCCGACCTAATCGTTGTCTTGCTGACTATATTGCACCGGCCGACTGCGGCAAAAAAGATTACTTGGGCAGTTTTGCAGTAACTACCGGCATCGGCATTGACGAAAGAGTGGCCGCATTTGAGGCCAATCATGATGATTATAATTCAATCATGCTCAAAGCGCTGGCAGACCGCCTTGCAGAAGCCTTTGCTGAATTAATGCACGAAAAAACACGTAAAGAAATATGGGGTTATGCAATTGATGAAAACTTCGAAAACGCAGAACTAATAAAAGAAGATTATCAGGGAATTCGACCAGCTCCCGGCTATCCTGCCTGTCCAGAACACACAGAAAAAGCACTGCTATGGAAGCTACTCGATGTTGAAAAAAATGCTGGCATCAGCATAACTGAACACTACGCAATGGTGCCCACCGCGGCAGTTAGTGGCTGGTATTTCGCGAATCCGGATGCAAAATATTTTGCGGTAGGAAAAATAAACAGTGATCAGGTAGAAGACTACGCCAAAAGAAAAAATATGGATATCTCACAAGCTGAACGCTGGTTAGCACCAAATCTCGGCTACGATAACAACAGGTAAGTAGGCAACTGATCTCAGACAATGGCCGCTGTTTATAAACAGCGGCCTAATACAATAATAATGATACGCTCAAGAAATGGAATTTCTCATCTGTTCAATTAAAAATATCCAACCAAGCTACAAATTTCGCAAATGTGCAAAAGTGTTTGGCCTTCTCGGCATTCTGCTGACATTTTTCTTTAGCTCTTCTGCATTTTCAGCAATATATCATGACCAGTCACTCAACTGGCAAACCCTCAACAGCAAACATTTTGAACTGCACTTTCATGACGATGAGCAAGAACTGGCTGAGAAATCCATCGACATTGCCGAAAAAGTGCTGCAGGAACTTCAATCAACATTCAACTGGATTCCAAAAGAAAAAATCGAAATCATTCTCACCGATGAATTTGATAGCAGTAATGGTTTTGTTATTGCGCCGTTTTTACCATCATTAAGAATCACCCTCTACCCAACAGCGCCCGATAACATCAGTGAGGTGGATGACTGGCTAGAATTACTAATCACCCATGAACTCACCCATGCTATTCATATTGATAAAGCATCGGGCAATGCATTAGTCATACGGAAACTCTTCGGACGTCACCCGCTTTCATTCCCCAATATCATGCAGCCCTCGTGGATACTCGAAGGACTTGCAACCTATCTGGAAACAGATGAAATACGTGGAATAGGGAGAGGTCAGGACGATATCTTCGGCATGATGATGCGTATGGAGGTAAAGAAAGGTATTAAGTCATTTGAAGAAGTAAACTTGGATACCTCAAACTGGCCAATCGGCACAACCAGGTATCTTTACGGCGTTCACTTTTTTCAGTTTCTCGAATCGCATTACAGCAAGGCGAGTATAATTCGCTTTATAGATCAGTACAGCAACAATACGCTCCCCTTTGCACTCAACGAAAATAGCGTTCTAGTTTACGGCAAAACCATGCCCGAACTTTGGGAAGAGTTCGAGGAATATCTCAATAAGAAATATTTACCACAACTGGCTAAAATTTCAAAAACCACCATGACGCAAGGCGAACAAATAACCAAAACCGGTTACTTTAAAAGTTTCGTGCAGCCTCTGGAAAATGGCAATCTGCTATACGCCCAATACGATGGAAAAACTCCTCCTTCTCTCCTGATACATAAACCTGAAATTGACGAAACGGAGTTTATTGCAGAGGTTCAAAATGAAGCCCGTATTGATTACCATCCTGAAGCCGGTGTAATTGTTTCTCAAATGGAAATATATCGAAATACAAATTATTTATATGACCTATTTAAAATAAATTTGGCTGACGACAAGCAACTCACACGACTTACTCGAGGCGAACGTTATCGCCGTGGAATATGGAGTCCGGACGGTGAAAAAATAGTAGCCCTGTACAATAAAAATGCAAAGCACACACTTGCCTTACTGAACAATGATGGGCGGCTGATTGACTTAGTGTGGGAAGGCGCTTATGGCGAATACATCGCCGACCTGGATTGGTCATTAGACGGTGATCACCTGATTGCATCCGTTAAACGCGGCTCCGGCAGCTGGAACATTGAAGAATTCTCCCTTGAAAAACGCACCTGGAAAAAAATCGTCGCCAGCAATGAAAATGAAGTGCAGCCACAATACAGTGATGATGGTAGCCGAATTTTTTATTCAGCCAATTATAATCATGTTTATAATATTTACGAATATCATAGGAAGTCAGGAAAAATCAACGCCATTAGCAATGTAGAAGGCGGTGCATTCAAACCAGTGCAGGATAACAACAATCACCTTTTTTATATCGGCTACACCCCAAAAGGTTACGATATATTCAAAATTGAAAACAAAACAATCAAAAGAAATATTCGCCTTAGTAAATCAAAAAGAAAAACGAGCAAAGACATTGAGCCAGCTTCATTTGAACAATATAACTACTCCTCTTTTTCTAACTTAACGCCAACATGGTGGACACCAAGCTTTGCTTTTGGCAGTGATATTTCACTAATCGGCGGATATTTTACAGGCTCTGACGCACTTAATATTCACAGTTACGATGTAAACCTAGCATTCGACCTGGAGTCCAACACTGTCTCCAGCGAACTAAATTACAGCTATGATGGCTGGTTTCCTCTTTTACAAACACATCTAAGCTCAATTAATAGAAAATACAGTAGCCAAGAAATAGTTAATTTAGAGTTTCTTGCTCCGATGTTACAACGGTATAAACGCTGGTATTTTGGTATGGCAATTCGCAACGAGAATCAAAAATATTCCGATGAAATGCGATTTTCTGAGGACTATAAAGATTACCTTGTCGGTTTAGGTGCAATATACGACTCTCGTAAAACTAATATTATTTCCAGTGGCCCGAGCAAAGGACGGCTATTCACACTTACAGCCGAAACTAGTGAACTCTTTGGTAGCGATTACAATGGCAAAATGGTGATAGGTAAATGGCAAGAATATATCACCCTTAAACCTGAGCACGTACTGGCAATTAGGTTCATCACGGGCATCGGCCTGGAGCAGCCTTGGAAATTTGTGCTTGGCGGTTTTTTCAGTGATGGAAACTACTATTCAGTGAATCCGTTTTCAACCACGCCGTTTAAAACCACCTTATACAACCAACGAAGATACTCGTTACGCGGTTATAGTGAATCACC
>JAOTSL010000252.1 GCA_029864945.1 Gammaproteobacteria bacterium | reverse complement strand
AATGGCACGCTGGATATTTATGAGTTTTTAGCGTTTAGCCTAAAACCGTTGTCTGAGCACCCACTTGAAAAACTTCATCAGTGGCGTCTGGAATTTATGCAGAATAAGATCCAAGATATTTTATTGCCAAAAGCGATTGATTTAATAAGTAAGCACAAAGAAATAGGGGATACATTAATTATTATCACCGCTACAAACAGATTTGTAACGGAGCCAATTGCAGACTTACTAGGCATCCCTCACTTGCTTGCCACTGATCCTGAAATGAAAAATAATGCATATACAGGAAAGGTAGCCGGAGAACCTTGCTTTCAAGAAGGTAAAGTAATTCGCTTAAATCACTGGCTTAAAGAGAACAATCAAAATCTTGAAGGTAGCTGTTTTTACAGTGACTCACACAACGACTTGCCATTGCTAAAATTGGTGGGCGAAGCAATAGCGGTGGACGCTGACGATATTTTGGGCGATTACGCGACAAAACATAATTGGAAAACAATGAGCCTGAGGTAGGGTTATTTCAATTTAGACGAACTCAATGACCCGAGTGTCTCGGGTCATTGTTATTACGCTGGGAGCTTGTCCGAGAATGGAAACCGTAGCGAAGAAAAGTTATTTTAGAGCAGATTTTTCGTTCATTTGAGGCAAATAGTCATTCTATTTAACGAAAATGAACGGTAAATATAGTCAAAATAAATTTTTGCAGTAGGTTTTCCATTCTCGGGCAGGCTCCTAGAGCTTTACGCACCACTAATATCGTCATTCCAGAATGAAAAATTAAACTCTTTACCGCCTTTGTCCGAAATTTTAACCGTTTCGATAATAGTATCGTCAGTTGAATTAAGAATAGTGACACTGCCATCACTTGGGTTAGGTAAAAATACAAGGTTTAGGTTTTTGTCGGTAGGGAATGCGATAGGGCGGCGACTACAATCGGCATTACCTATTTCTACTGTTTTAACGAGCGACAATTCAGGCAGAGATGACGCATTGTAAACGTGAAGCGTATTAATCTTCAGATTAGTTTTTTGCTCGCCTTTACCAGTTGCTGCTGATGTGACATAAAGCTTTGTACCCTCAGGGTTGAAGCGATAGGTGCTTGGGTAAAGATCCTTAATCTCCAGCGTAGTTACTACTGTCTCTGACGCTAAGTCGACGACATTTAAACGGCCCAGCACGTGCTTATCATCCAGTTTACGATCAGCACCTTTACCTATAATATATTTTCCGCAAGGTGATAGAAGTAAATTACTCGCACCCTTTAGCTTAATACGTGATTCAATTTCCTGAGTTCTCGGATTTATAACCGCAACGGTACCGTAGCCATTATTCAGGCTATATACTTTTCCTGTCTCACGTGAGAATTGTTTACCATGTGGAAATGCATTATTGGGTACATCTCCCTGGTTATCTTTTTCTTTATCTGGCTCACATAGATTAATTTGGCTAATAACGGTTAGGTAGGTACTCGTATTATTTTCATCGTAATCAATAACTGAAATACTGCCATCCAGTAAATTACTTACATACACAACTTTCGGCATATCTGGGTGCTTGTCACAAGGCCCGATAAAAGTTGTTACGTGATGACCGCGCCCCAAGCATAAGGTTTTAACATGGGAAAGAGTCGTCTGATCAATAATAGTGACTGTGGAACCGTTAGTGCCGCAGTTTAATGCATCATTTCCATGTTCTTTGTCTCCGTCAAACATAAACCAGATAAGGTTAGAGGCCGGATCTTTATACGAATAAGCCGGAAAAGCATCTTTTGGCATACTAGCCTGTGTTGAAACTACTTTTTCAACGGGATCAAACATAATTACCTGATCATCACTCGTTATTCCCAAAAACCAGGGGGCGTGTTCATTATTTGCCGCGTGCTCATCAGTAAAATTAGTTATAGAGAAACCATTACTCTTGTCATTTGTCTTAATGGTGGTTAAAACACCGCTTTCGCCACAATCGAGATGATTAACAAGTATCCAATTGGTTGTTGTTACTGACATTGATCGTCCTTTCTATAATGTTTTCTAAAGGGTTGTAGCAATAAAACTACTATATGCTAACAAAGTAGCAGCTATCAGTTTTGCACAATTAAGAGGGATAATAAATTGTATTTAGAAATTGAGCAAATTACCTAGTTGTAATAATAAATGTCTTAACCTATATTGGTATCAGCATTCACGGAAAATCGATTTATACGGTTTGTATTTGCCTGCGTCTTTAATTTTGGCAGCAAATTAGAAAAAACCGGTATCAGGAGTGAATGTATGCAAGGTTTAGAGCCCCAACATGTGCAGGGCAAAGATGTTTTAACGTGGTTTATTCAGTCATTTCAATTAATACATCGTCGATTTTTTAGCTATTTTACTGCCGTCACACTTTTCTTCGTGAGCTTGTTTCTGATTAGCCAGGCTATCCATTTAGTACAACACGTATTCCCACCACTTTTACTACTTGTTACATTCTTAATAACAAGTGCATTTATTTTTTATTTTTTTATTGCTGGTCTTGTAATGATTTCTCATTGTTCCGATCATTCTCAGCATATTAATATGAACAATATCGTGCAGTATTTTTTACCAGAACAGAAAACATTTTTTAAAATGACGATAATTGCAATTTCGGTTGGTCTATTTTATTGGGTTGTAAGCATGGTATTTAACCCCGGGTCAGATATCTTTGCTATGAGTCAAACAACAATATCGCTCATCACCGATAATAATACGGTTTTGTTTTATGTGTTTAAAACAGGCGCGGTTTTTTTGTATTTTTTACTACTTGTTATGTTTTCACTAAGAACATTTTTTAGTGTGCCTTTGGTGATATTTCACAACCTGAATTATTCTGATGCAAAGCAACTTTCTCAAAAAGCAATATTCAAAAACATAAAAGTCATGGCCCACGTTCTATTGAGTTGGTCTTTTATATTTTTTATCTCAATGGTATTTACACCATTTTTGGCAATTATATTTATGCCACTATTTGCGACATTCGGATATGTAGCCTACAGGCATATATTTTTAGGGAAAAGCACCAATCAGAAAGCAGAAGAATTACAATGTATTGGTGTTACGTAAGTTAAAAAACGAATAAACTTCACGTTCGAAAATTGCAATCAAAAATAGTCTTTTAACATTACTAAGCAAATAATCCCGGTACAGATATCAGTGCCGGGATTATTTTTTTTAAAGGTGTCGCTCTAAACTCTAAACTCCAAATTCAAAAATCAGGGCGCGGTGAAAGAGAACCAGTCCTGGTCACCAAAACTACCATCAGAATTAACGAGTGAATGATATGAAGGTTGAGCGAAGATTAATTCGGTCGCTCCTTGACGGATATTGTCTCCATTACTTTCAAAAATATCAGGGGCGCTTGGTGGGATGTAGGAGGTACCAGCACTCGAAGTCACTGCGCCATCACTAATTATTATTGAATAATCGTCACCTACCATATGAGGGTCAGTTACTTGAACAAAGATCTTTTCACCTGGCTTGATATTAAACGCTTTCGAGTTAAATCTATCTATATCAGTGGCAGAACGAATAAATGGTAATGTTTCACCATCCCGGTAGAGAGCAATTTCAGTTGCTGCAAAAGGGGAGGTTTTCGTCCGGCTATTTGCGTAGGTAGAGACATAATAAATTGGATCTGTAATTTCAAATATGTCGATTATATATTTAGTACCATTTGCATTGGTTGTCACGCCTAATGAGAATCCATTAGATGAATTTGCATATGAACTGGTTTGAATATAACAGGTAAACTCAGTTGTTTCTTCGTTGCCCGCTGCTTGGCAGCTATTAGTTAAAGCACCTCCATCGTTAACCCACATTTGAGTTAATTTATCAACACCTGACAGTTTGACTATATAAGATGAACCTGCATTTAAACCAGAAACCCAGTACAAGCTACCTTGAAGCGTATTTACACTTCCATTTTGAGCAACATCTTTATCTCCCACCTGACCTTTAAAGCCGAGTATAGGTAAGCTTGGTAAGGTTAAAGCGTCATCGTAATTATCTCTATTTCTATCATTTTGATATTGAAGTTCAATACTGATAGTTGCATAACCATCAACTGGCCCATCCACCCTTAAATAAATAAAATCACTTGCTGCTGTAATTGTGCAGGCGTTACTGTTACAAGCACTTAAGCCTGTAAAGTCACTATTTGAAGTAGTAGATAAAACCAAACCAGTACCCACAAGTGCCTGCTGAGTGTAAATAAGTTTATATAAATATCCATTGGCAACAGGCAGCTTATAAAAACTAGATGTATTATCAACACTTAAAATTCCTCTAGTAGGAATCGAAACGTTATCTAACATAAATGGATTTTCAGGG
>JAOTSL010000251.1 GCA_029864945.1 Gammaproteobacteria bacterium | reverse complement strand
TGAGATTATTGCCTCGCCATTGCTTATACCTAAAATAATTCCATTTTTATCAATTGACGCAAGTTCAGGATTGTCGATGGACCAAATGAACGTAACGTTTATCGGGGCATCATTACTTAATATTGCTTCTGCGCTGTAACGTAACGGCCGACCTTCATCGATGTTGGTTATGTCCTGGGTAAAGGTTAATGTTTTAATATAGGGTTTTGGAAGGCAGCTGATCACGAGTGTGCCAAGAAATTCTTCGTAACTTGCTGTCAGCGTGGAGGTGCCGACGCCAATACAAGTTGCGACTCCCCCAGTTACAATGGAGGCAACATCCACATCGCTCGATTTCCAGTTTGTTTTTTCTGTTACCAGCTCCCTGGTATTATCAGAATAAGTTAACGTTGCGGTAAGTTTAATCTCGCTTCCAACAGCGGTGTTGGTTGTATCTCCGGTAATAGTGACTAAAACAGGCCTTACTTCGTCGCTTTCTTTACTTCCTTTGCCGCAGCCTGAAGTTGCCAATAAAATTGCTAAAATAGAGAGGCAGATAAGAAATGATGGGTGCTTTAAGTGCATGTTTTAGCTCTTGTTATTAAGTGCTTTCTAGTGTCAGACGTTAATGTACGCCATAAGTCTTAGAGTAAGCTTTACTTGTATAATACCCGTAGTCTCAGTTGGTTGCGAGAGCGGAGAGTATTTGTGGGGTTGATGTAATAAGTATGACTGAATGGGACAAATTCAGACTTAATCCTTCGACAGTTAGATCCTAATAAAATTGCTAAAATAATCAGAGGGGAGAATGAAGTGGGAGGCTGCTGATTCTTTCTGCAATCTCTTTTTCAACAAACAGATACTTTTGATTATTTGTATCGATGTAATTACGTTTAAACTCCAGAGCTGATATGGATTCTGGCAAGTCTTTATGGGAGGGCATAAAGTCCGTCGCGCTTGATTTGTTATCTGTTATTCGATCTTGAAATACAGTGGCAGTGTCAGTATCTATCGCCATTTTGGCAAATGCTACGCCTGCTCTATCTGCTAAAAGATCAGCGAAGCTAAACCCGGACCCACCATCTGCATCATCCATTTCTTTAGATAAGCCAATGGTATTAGTCAGCGCTTTGCTGGTTGAAGCCGTTAGTGCGGCGGAAATTAAAAAATGTCGCATCAGGTCGCTACGGCCGGACAAAGTGAGTCGCCCATAATAAAGGTGGCGCAGATGCTTATTATTCTCCCCTTTGATCAGGTGATTGACTCTAACGCCCGATGCAAAAACACCCAATGTAAGTAATACTGCTTTGTTTTCTTCGGTCGAATTTTTACCTAGTGCAATTCGTTGTTGGGCAAACAGAAATAATGGCTGAATTATTTTATGGATACTTGTTGGTGTGCGTAGGTAAGAGCGAGGTATTTTTGAAAGTTGTTCGTAATAAATGGCTATTCTTTTTTGTTCCTCTTTGCTTAGTAGGAAGTTTTTTCCAAACTGCTGTGCTTGTTTAGAAAAGCGTCTGTCCCATCTGTAGTTTATTGAAACTTTTTGCTTTGAAAAAGTAACTCGCTCAATGCTAGATAGCAGTCTGTAATAATCTGGGTGTTGTTCGGTTAAACGTGTTTTAAGGAGCGGATAGGCTAAGTTAAATATAAATGCTGGTAGTGGCAAATGACCTATGTGAGCGTCACTTAGAGTGATTTGATTGTTATTTGGTGAAAGGTTGAAGGCAATGTTTGCAAATAAATTTATTGGCAGCTTAGGTATGTTAGGGGAGATGGAAATACGGGCGTGACCTTCGTGTAGTTTAATGTTGAGCGGGATGTTGGCGTAATTAGATAAAAAGAGTTGTGCACTTTGATTTGCCATTTTTTCATCGATGGTAACGTGCTTTAGTCCTGTTCGTTGACGCGTGAACGGGTTACTTTGAGAGAGTGTCTTTTTCAGCTTGGTAATATCTTCATGGCTAAGCTCAGGTATTGCTTTGGTCTCGGCATCAAAACTGAGGGTAAGCATGAGCATTAACAAAATGAATATAAAAAATGTTATCAGTGTATAAAAAAGGGGTTTTAGGAGCCATCGCATAAAAGAGATTGTACTATAATAAAACTGCGTAACGAAAATAATGAGGTGCTGATTTTTGATTTACTTATTTTCAGACTTTGGTTTTGGCGGCCCTTATGTTGGTCAACTAAAATCCGTTTTATATGATAACTCCCCAAGGCCGGTGGTTATTGATTTGATGCATGATGCACCTGTTTTTAACAGTAAAGCGTCAGCTCACTTGTTGGCGGCCTCTGTTCTTTCTATTACTCGAGATAGTATAGTGCTGGCGGTGGTGGATCCTGGTGTTGGCTCGGATCGCAAAGGGGTTGCGTTACGTGCTGATTCCCGTTGGTATGTTGGTCCGGATAATGGTTTGTTTGATGTGGTGGCGTCACAGGCGCATGCAGCACAATGGTATGAAATAGTTTATGAAAACCCTGATGCGTCATGTAGCTTTCATGGTCGCGATATATTTGCGCCGGTAGCCGCTATGTTATACAACGAGGTGGTGCTGGAAAAGTATTTAAAACCGATTGAAAGGGGAGCGCATCAGGTGAAAAGTGATTTGGCCGAAATTATCTATATTGATCGTTTTGGCAACTTAATGTCTGGTTTGCGTGCATGTGGGTTTGATAAAGAAAAAAATATCTGGTTTAACGATGTGAAAATTAATCGTGCAAATACGTTTTCTGATGTGATCGAAGGTGAGGTTTTTTATTACGAAAACTCACAGGGTTTATTAGAAATAGCCATTAACAATGGCAGCGCAAAAAAATGGTTTGACGCTGCCATTGGAGATGCTGTGGGTTTACGTTAGGTGGTTATAGTAGGTTATTGGTTTAACAACGGCTTTAAATAATGTCCAGTGTGTGATGATTCCACTTTAATAATATCTTCAGGTGTGCCCTGCGCGATAATTTCACCGCCTTTGCCACCGCCTTCAGGGCCGACATCAATTATCCAGTCGGCAGTTTTAATGACGTCAAGATTGTGTTCAATAACAACTAATGTATTACCGTGGTCACGCAAACGATGTAACACTTCCAGTAATTGTTTTATATCGTGAAAATGCAACCCAGTTGTGGGCTCGTCAAGAATATAAAGTGTGCTACCTGTATCGCGCTTGGATAATTCCTTAGCCAGTTTTATTCGCTGCGCTTCACCGCCGGATAACGTTGTTGCACTCTGTCCTAGGCGAATGTATGAAAGCCCAACGTCCATCAGCGTTTTCAATTTTCGGCTCAGCATTGGAATAGCATCAAAAAAGACTAATGCGTCTTCCACTGTCATTCCTAGTAGTTCGTCAATGGTTTTGCCTTTGTAACGAATATCCAGTGTTTCACGATTGTAACGTTTTCCCTTACATATATCGCATTGCACATACACATCGGGTAAAAAGTGCATTTCCACTTTGATCAGACCATCGCCTTGGCAAGCCTCGCACCGACCACCTTTTACATTAAAGCTGAATCGCCCGGGATTATAACCACGCGCACGGGATTCCGGTGTGGCGGCAAATAATTCACGAATCGGAGTGAACAGACCGGTATATGTTGCAGGATTGGAGCGCGGTGTTCGCCCGATTGGGCTTTGATCTATATCAATAATTTTATCGAATAAATCCAGTCCTTCAATTGAATCACATGGCGAGACTATATGACTGGCGTTATTAATTTGGTTGGCGGCATATTTATAAAGCGTGTCGTTAATTAATGTTGATTTACCTGAGCCGGAAACACCAGTAACACACGTAAATAAACCTACTGGAATATGGCAGTCAATATTTTTTAGATTGTTGCCACTGGCGCCACGAATAATTAATTGCTTTTCAGTATCCACCGGGTTGCGTTTGGCAGGTACTTCAATGCGCTGTTTGCCAGATAGATATTGTCCGGTCAGGGAGTTTGGATCATTAATAATATGCTCTGGTGTGCCCTGAGAAATAATTTGTCCGCCGTGCACGCCTGCACCAGGACCAATATCTACCACATGGTCCGCTGATCGAATTGCATCTTCATCATGTTCAACAACGATTACCGTGTTGCCCAGTTTTTTTAAATATTGCAGGGTGTCGAGCAACCGCGCATTGTCTCGTTGATGCAAACCAATGGATGGCTCATCCAGTACATACATCACGCCGACAAGTCCGGCACCAATTTGACTTGCCAGACGTATACGTTGCGCCTCACCACCTGACAAGGTATCAGCCTTTCGATTCAGACTTAAATAATTTAAACCTACATTAACTAAAAAGGTTAGGCGCTCACCAATTTCGCTTACAATTTTATCTGCAATTTGACCACGAGCACCGGGTAAACTAAGTGCCTTAAAAAACGTAAG
>JAOTSL010000250.1 GCA_029864945.1 Gammaproteobacteria bacterium | reverse complement strand
AAGAGTTTTTCACAACCACAGAAATTTTAGAAACACCACCAGTCAATCAGAATAATAATTCTAAAAAGACAGACACTCAAAGCAACCCAAATAACACTGTCTCTGCAGAAAACCCAACTACTGATATTAACTTATCACTTGACGGCAGCTTTGAGCTTATCGATATATTCATGGAAGAAGCACTGGAGCTCATCGAAAAAGGCCATGAAAAAATTTCAGATACTAGAGAAATTGATACGCCATTCCTAACATCAATTCAACGCTTATTACACACTATGAAAGGTAGTGCTCGCATGGCAGGCGTCACTTCAATAGGTGATATTGCTCACATGCTTGAATCAGTATTTGAAAACGTGATATCCAAAAGCATTCCACTCCCGACCACTCTTGCTCAACTCACCCAGGAAACTCTAGATGCAATTAGCGACATGGTCGAAGATGCTCAAGCCGGAACCGATTTAAGAATCCACAAAGAACTCATTTCGAAACTAGAAAAAGCAAGCCGTCCAGAAATAGCTGATGAAACAATCGCCGAAACCTCAGATGAGATAAATGATAGAGCTAGAGATGAGGCCGTTACTGGTTTTTCCGAAACACAACCCAACGAATTGACTGAGGCATACAAACAACCTGACATTAAATCGCCCTCAGTAGAAATAGAAATTGGTGATACAAAACAGCGAGAAGAAATTCTAGAGGCCCATATAAAACCAACAAAGCCACGCACCACAAGCGACCCCATAAAAGTCGATGCGACAATGCTTGATCAACTCGTCAATTTCGCAACGGAAGAAGGCGCAATTGCGTGCCGTATTGCAGACCACGTAACTGGCACTAAATCCAGCTTATTTGAACTGGACAAAGCTATCTCGCGTACCCTGATGCAAATGAGAGACCTTCAATTTGAGTCGAATACCTCACGCTCAGAACATGAAAGCACGGGCACTGACAATCTAAATTTAAGTTCATTTACTGAATCACAAAAAGTCGCACAAAGATTAATGGAAAGCATTGGTGATATAGAAAATCTTCATAGTTCGTTAACACGCCTGGCCCTAGAAACAGATAACCTAGTTCAACAGCAAAAGAAAATTCACAATCAACTACATGAAAACCTGCTTGGCACTCGCATGATTACATTTTCGGTTCAAACTCAACGCATGCAGCGCATTTTGCGTCAAACGTGTGGTGAGTTGAATAAAAAAGCTGAACTTATACTAGAAGGCACAGATGGCTCCATTGACCGAACCATGCTCGAGACCGCAATGGGACCTTTGGAACATATTATTCGTAATGCCATAGCGCATGGTATTGAGCAGCCAAAAGACAGAAAGAAAAAACATAAACCAGAAACTGGCTCAGTTAAAGTTTCCTTTAGTAGAGACAAATCAGAACATCTCATAATTATCAGTGATGATGGTGCTGGATTGGATCTTAAGAGTATTAGAAAAAAAGCGCTAGCGAAGAAGCTGATAAGTGCCAATAATAAATATTCAGATGAAGATATCGCCAACCTGATTTTTGAAAGAGGTTTCACCACAAGTAAAGAGATTTCGCAAATTTCAGGGCGAGGTATCGGCATGGATGTCGTGTTAAATACCATTCACGAACTGGGAGGATCAGTATCAATAAGTACTAAAAGAAATCAAGGAAGTACATTTACTATTCGCTTTCCTTTTACTCTTTCGCGAAACCATACTCTTATCATCAATGCAGGTAAAAACACTTATGCATTACCATCATCTAGCATCGAACATTCGATTCCTGTTTCCTTAACTGAATTAGAGAACTTATATGAAGCCGGCTTACCTAAATTTAAATTTAACTCCCAGGATTACCCATTATGGTATATAGATACCTTACTGAATAATTCAGCAACGCGCCTGCCTCCAGCTTCGGGGCATGCCAATGTTATCCTCATCAAATTTGGACAAAAGCGAGTCGCTCTTCATGTAGATAGTATCGCAGATACTCGTGATACCGTTTTAAAACCTAATAGCCCACAACTAAGTAACGTCTCAGGCATTGCCGGAGCAACTGTACTGGGGGATGGGAAAGTAATTTTGATTATTGATGTCCCGTCACTAACAAAACTTGCGGAAGCCTCAGTAAAAAAACAACGGCAATTCCTGCCTGCCGATGAAGCCAATAAGAACAGTACAACCATAAAAACAATGGTTGTTGATGACTCCATTACTGTCAGAAAAGTAACCGAGCGTTTTTTGGGGCGAAATGGCATTACCGCATTATTGGCTAAAGATGGTCTTGAAGCACTTGAGGTACTTGAAAAAGAAACGCCTGACATTATCTTACTTGATATAGAAATGCCCAACATGGATGGCCTTGAATTGGCCGAAAAAATAAAATCGGAAGCGCGCTTACATGACGTTCCTATCATTATGATCACATCTCGAACTGGTAAGCAGCACCGCCATGCTGCGAGTCAAATCGGCGTTGACGTATTTCTCGGCAAACCTTACCAAGAATCTGAGTTACTTGGATATATTCAATCCCTAACAGGAAAAAGGATTAGTCGCTAATTAAACTATGGATGTATCAATAAAAATTCCTTGCACTTTAGTTCCTGTAAGAAAGTTTAATCTACTCTTACCAAATAGCGCCATAGCTGAAGTCATTGTGAGCAGTGCGTTAGAGCTTCCCACAAACGCACCACAATGGCTTTATGGCATCGTGAAGTGGCAAGAATACAATGTTCATGTTATCGAATTTGATAAAATAGATTTAGCCCAGAATATACCCAATAACAAGAAGTCTATTATTTTAGTATTACGTAATCCGTCACCCACAAACAAAGTCCCTTATATTGGGATTTTGGCAAAAAGCATTCCTCAAGTAATCGACGTAAATTCTCGTAACATTGATAAAAACCTTCACCCACAAATTACACACTCACACGCTAAAAGCTACGTAATAGTAAACAAAAAAGATGGGGTGATTCCAAACGTCGAATCATTAGCAAATTTGATAAAACTTGCCAGTATCTCGCCTTAAGCACACAATTTGTAGCAACTCACTCCTATCGATTCCACGCTCCTCGTTACATCGGTTAAACTCAGCTCAAATAAATATTAGCTATTTGAGAATGTAACCTACTGTTTTTGTGATCATTAGACTTTAGCTATGATTTATCCGAAAAAAAATAATATTTTTCTCTAAAGAAAATTAATGGCTGGCCGACTATCGTGGTTAGTAAGGAAGCTTTAGTTAAATTATTGGAATAGAGCTATCAAAACACGAAGGTACTTCTTCAGGGTAAAATCATGTACATTTCAAATTCAAAACATAATCCAGACCGAGAAATCGCAGATTATGCCAAAAAACTAGATATTGGGCACGCTCGCGAGCGTGTAGAAAATGGTTCGGCAAACCTACCTAAACCTCAAGAAATGACTGCTGACCATGTATTTTTAAATAACATCCGTCCTGATCAAGCAAGAGAATTTCTAAACAACCAAATAGGACGCTCAATCGCAGAACTTGCACCAGGAACTCAGGCAGCTGCTCCCGCCTTTAAGCGCAATTTCTCTGACGCCAATTCAACCGCTTCAAATATTATTGAAAATGTAAATCAGGCTGCCAACGCAATTCCTGCAAGTAATGAAAATGATGCCGAACCGAAAGTCACCCTAGAAGATCTCATTAATAAAATTCAGGAAGGTTTTCAACAGGCCAAAAATGCCTTTGAAGAATTAAATGTAATGTCGCAGGGGTTTGAACCAGAATTTGACCAAATTCAGCAACAAGTAAATGGCTTTCTTCAGTATCTTAAAGACCCTATAAACAATACTATTCCCAGCACCGCTGAAGATGGCACTGCTGAAAATGGAACGGCCAATAGCTCGATAGAAACATCTGAAATCATAGCAAACCAGGAGAGCTACCAAACAAGCAGCCAGACTAGCATTCAAATTGAAACACGTGACGGAGACATCGTAACGATTGACCTTTCAAACAGTTTCAGTCAACAGCAATCGTCTGCATCATTACAAAGTGATAAACAGGGGAGTAACTTTTCCGGCTATGTATATGAGGCTTATTCTGAGTCCGAAAATTCATTAGCGTTTACCGTATCAGGTGAGCTAGATGAAGGGGAATTAAACGCTATTAGCTCTCTTGTAGGTGATATTGCAAAAACCGTTGGCCAATTTGAAAAAGGTAACGTAAACGCTGCGCTGAATATTGCCAAAAACATCAATACACAAAGCGAAGAGCTCAGCGGATTTAGTTTTAATGTACAAACTTCCGAGCAATATCGCGCAATTGATCTGTATCAAAAAACACAAGTAACTACCTCTGAACCACAACCAGCGTCAGAAAATGCTGCGCCAGCAAACAGTTCAAATATAGATTCAATATTTTCAAATAACATTAGCAATCATATTTATGCCGCCGAAAATGCCAATATTCTCGAAGCAGCAGCAACCGT
>JAOTSL010000249.1 GCA_029864945.1 Gammaproteobacteria bacterium | reverse complement strand
CTAATTGAGTTTTAGCCATTACTCTAATTGCTTCATCTAATGTTTTCACAGAACCATTATGGAAATAAGGCGCGGTTAAAGCAACGTTGCGCCAGGTCGGAACACGCCACATATTTTTATCTTCATCTTGCTTGGTTACATTGTGACGACCAAGATCAGAGACTAAATTATATTGTTTTTCATATTTACTACCAGGAAATTGTGGGAATTTTTGAAAAAAACCTTCACCTATCGCTAGCTTTGGCCCTGAAAAATTAACTCCACTATGGCAACCGGTACAACCTAATGCTTCTACTTCTTTCATGCCTCGTTGTGCTGACGCAGACATTGCCTTTTTGTCGCCACGCATATAGCGATCAAACGGGCTGTTTGGTGTAATCAAGGTTCTCTCATAGGTTGCAATGGCTTTGGCAATATTGTCATACGTAACGCTATTATCTCCGCCAAAAACTGCCTTAAAGCTTACCAAATAACCGGGAATTTCTTTTATGCGTGCTACGGCAGCATCTGCGGAAGGCATTGCCATTTCAACATGGGCAAGAATAGGCCCTTTTGCCTGATCTTCAAGACTTGCTGCTCGTCCATCCCAGAATTGAGTGGATAAGAAAGCAGCATTCCACACAGTTGGAGCCGAACGCCCGCCTTTTAATCCACCAACACCAACTGAAACGGAGCGATTATCTGTTCCGCTGGACATCACATTGTGGCAGGAGTTACACGATATGGTACCGTCCAGAGAAAGGCGTGGATCAAAAAACAATTGCTTACCTAGCTCAATTTTTTCGGCTGTCATCGGGTTGTCTGCTGGGACTGGTGGTGTAGCTGGTAAGGGTTCGAATGCTTGTACGGAAAAGCTCAATCCTGCAGCAATACTGATTATAATGAGTCGATTAAACATATTTATCACTATCCTTTTTATATTAAATTATATTAAAAGTTGTACTAACTAGTGTTACTAGATTAGGTTAATAAGTTGTTTGAATAAATCAGATAGTGATTGTCCCAAAAAATTCATTATATAAATAGAATTGTTTGATTCAATTTATATAATCGGAAAGACCTATATTAAACAAGGTGAATTATATGTAGCTTTAAATTTTATTCAGTGATTACGAAAAACAAGCCACTACACATCTAACTCAATTTCATACCCTGTGAATTTTCGTACATTAAGCACGCCAGTATCAAATATGAGATATTGCCCTTTTATACCTTGCAAAATACCACTGACTTCCGGTGTTTTGTCAAAATTATGAGCTTTAACTTTCTCAGGATATTGCAGGACAGGGAAGTTAATTTCAACCGCCTTTCCGTCAGTAATCAATTGAATCGAATCTTTTCCAAACCGAGTTTGAATTTCCTCTATTGCGATTTTTGCCAACTCAAATAATTCATCCCGCCTTACGGAAAGATTGGTTTCGGTAACGTCATTTTTTAACATTTTACGCCAGTCTGTTTTGTCTTTAACAAAATCTTTTAGCGCAACTTCTAACAAGCCGACTTGCAAACGTGTTTGTACTTTACCTATTGCCAACGCCTGAACCGCACCTTGATCAATCCAGCGAGTGGGTATTTGTGTTTCTCTTGTTATTCCGACCTTTACGCTGTCACTGGAGGAATTAGCCAAATACAAATAATGTGGGCGCATACAATTCGCTTCGCCCCACTCTGGCTCACGACACGTGCCTTGATCGTAATGACAGGTTTCTGGTTTCATAATGCACATATCACATGATGCTAATTTTTTCATACACGGATAACAATGGCCTTGACTGTAACTTTTATTTGTTTTTTTTCCGCAATGAACACAATTAATTGTACCGGTAGATCGAAGTGTAATTTGCTTACCGATAAACTGATTCATATTGATACTTTCATTACCAATAGGAAGGTTATATTCAACGGTATCGGTTAGTTTTGTAGTCATTTTCTGAATATTGCCTACTGTCATGCGTCTCTCTCATTGAATATTTTGATTGATTAAAAGGATGGGCTGATTTTATCACATTTAAAGGGAGGTGTAGAAGCCAACCTTCGTACCAATAAATTCTAGATTGCGACGTTGTATGAAGGTGAAAATTAACTATACAAAAACTTAATTAAACTGTATTAAATCTGAAGTAAAGTAAAACAAAGAGAAATCTAATATCGTGCACGATATTAGGTGCTCAGAAATCTAATACAGATGTATTGTTTGTTGGGAAATTTAGGCGGCGGATATATCACCCATCTGGCGATGGTAATTTATTACGCCCCAAAAAATCCGCAATATTATTGATAATATCAATTTTTGATGTACTCGTTTTGTAAACTAAAAAAAACTCACGATTTATCACTGGTGCATCCTCAACCGGATGAAGTATATTTTCTGTTAACTCAGGAATAATCATAGACTGGGCTAAATAAGTGCTTCCACCATACTCTAACAAATACTCAAGTGCCAGCCTGGCGAAATCAACACGTATGGATGGTACCGGTATATTGGGGAAGTTTTTAGCATGTAATAAAGAAAATGCAGTCCCCCAGTTTACTAACACATAATCCGGACGTTCCATGAGATCTTTCGAATTAATATTTTTATGCGTACTAACCAATATTAATTCAAGGCTACCAATGCTTAACGCCTCAAGACCAGACACTTTTGGCTGTTCATACATTATGCATAAATCAACACTACCCTCGACAATACTTCTATATAACTGTTCCTGTGCCTGAGCAACTAAATTTATCGCAATAGTTTCCTGTGTTTGATAAAAGTCGTAAATTCCCTTTCGTAAGCCTGCATCCCATAAACTGAAAACAGCACCTATGGAGAGCAGTGTTTTACTTTCACTATCTAATCCTGTTGTTTGTTTTGCTAGATTCCACGTGTTCAACATTTGTTCAGCAAGAGGCAAAAATCGTGTGCCTGCAACGGTCAGTTGAATATTATTTCTGTCGCGCGTAAGTAATCTTACACCCAGGTCTTCCTCTAGCATGCGAATACGAACACTGACGGTTGATTGGGTTATAAAAAGTGATTTGGCTGCCTTGCCAAAATGCCGGGTTCGACTCAGCTCAACGAACGTTTTTAATTGAGCAATATCCATAGACAAAATAAGTACCTTAGAAGTAGTGTTATGAACCAATTCTGATTTAAAAAACCAATTAATACAATGAAAAACTTTCGTTATACAATATTTTTTGCGTGCCGCAATATTAGAATAACCTGTCTCGTTCTACAGGCTATTCTTTTAAACCATCGAACATAATTTATTGCTTAACTTTTTAATTTTTAACATAGGAGTCATCCCGAATGATGAGAAAACTAACTGCGGCACTCTTTCTATTAATGTTTATCGCTCCAGTCCATGCAAAATCCGCACATGAAACGTGCACTAACGAAGTTCGGGAATTAGGTATAGAAGATGGAGAGGAGATTAAGTTTTACGTAGATGAATGCATTGCCCGGATAACAAACCCTGAAGAATCAGGGCAAGAGCCAATAGATGTAGAGTCTGGTGAAGAATTTAGAGACGAAGCTAGCGACTCAGAGATGGATCAATCGGAACTAGAGCCACCTGTAGCAAGGGAGCTTTAATACATTAAAGCGAGATATTTATGTTATTACGAGGGCGACATTAACAGCACTATTTGTACCACAAGACCAAGCTGACTTATTTTTAAGTCAGCTTTTTAAGTTTAGAATTGTGCGCTCTTTTAGACCTGACTTTGCGAAATATAACAGCCTCCAGCCTTTACAAAATCACTCTCACTTTATGAGCCAACACTCACCTACTATTCCAACCCCGTATCTAATCAGGTAAGTTAGGTTATTCTTTTGATTGTTTCTCACTCAGAAAACATGCGATCGTAAAATCGCACCCACTTGAAAGCAGACTATGATACTCAATATTCATTGACCCAATTTCAGTTTTTAGTGGGTGATGACTTAATAGTCAAATTCATCTTTTAATAAGCGCTCTAACTCTCGTTGTTCCCGATATTCTTCTAGTCTTCTGCGTGCATCAAGGTTAATGGGCGCTTTTGACTGAAACAATGAAACATCTTCGTCATCTAAAGTTACATCTACTAACTCTTTGTTATCCATTAGTTTTTCCATCTATTTTATTCCCCTCGAATTATCAAACTAACGAGACGAAGGGATGTGTTGTTAATGGATAACTATATACAACCAGATCGAATTTTGGAAAAGTGATTTTTTTTCATCCTGACGATTCATTTAGTAAATCGTCACACAAGGAGGTGCTAACAACCTGATCTTATGCGTTATTTAAATGCAAAAAATACCTTTTTAAAATTTAACTTTGGCAACTATTTGCCGACTATTATTCTGTGGAAAGACTTAAATTATGGTAAGCGCCAAATTACCCACGTAATTGTTTTCTAATCGACACTCCAGTCTGTTTTTTCAAACGCCGTTATTTGATCTTTTACTCGCCAAGGCAGTAACGC
>JAOTSL010000248.1 GCA_029864945.1 Gammaproteobacteria bacterium | reverse complement strand
ATCCGGGACTCTACCAACTGAGCTACAACCACCATTGGATCTATTTAATAAAATAATTACTTCTTAATACAGGCAGTTACGGTTTGGAAACAAAGCCATTTCCCTGTATTGAAGGCCGCAGATTATAGAGGCATCGAATCTATTTGACAAGAATTAATTAAAAATTCTTCTCAAATTTTAACTATTGCCAATACTTCAGCTGTTATCACGATCATCTTCCTCTTCGGGCGTCAAATCCTCTTCTACTGGAATATCATCAGGTCTTTCAAGACTAATACGACCAAGCGCACCACTACGATATTCATGCAACAGTACTTCGGATGCATTATGCAAATCTATAATACCACCTGCTCGCAACCCACCCCGCCTTCGGCCAATTTCTTCCAGTAACTTCAATTCATTTTCGGGTAAATGCTTGAGCTTATATCGCGCGATCACCAGATCAGGGTACTCTGCCAAAAAATAATGCGCGGCAAATAAAGCAATATCTTCAAATTCCATAGCGGTATTCTTGATAGCACCACTCACAGCTAAACGATAGGCACTATTTTGGTCATGAATTTTAGGCCAAAGAAATCCAGGGGTATCACTCAAAACAATACCATTTTCGAGATCTATTCGCTGTTGCCGTTTAGTTACCGCTGGCTCATTACCCGTTTTCGCAATAGTTTTACCCGCCAGGATATTGATTATGGTGGATTTTCCGACATTAGGAATACCCATAATCATCGTTCTTATAGATTTAATACCGGTGCTTCTGTGGGGGACAAGCTTGCGACACAGCTCAGGCAATTTGCGAATCTGGCCACGCTGGGTAGATGTTAAAGCCAACGCTTTTACGCCATGTTCTTTTTCAAAATACTCAAGCCATTGACTAGTAACAACAGGATCAGCTAAGTCGCTTTTATTTAAAATTTTGATGCAAGGGCGATGTTCACGCAGTTCTGATACCAAGGGGTTTTCACTACTATATGGAATACGAGCATCCATAACCTCTATTACAAGGTCTATATCAGGCATTGCTTCTTTGATTTTTTTTCGGGCTTTGTGCATGTGCCCGGGGTACCAGTTTATTGCCATGAGACGCTCTCGATATCTATCGATTTAAAAAGCCCACGATTTTACCTTAAATCACGGCAATTAACCCTAACTAATACAGATGATGATAGAAAGCGAGGAACAAAGAACAAGGGAAAGATAAGTATGGAAGTAATAAAGTGCCGACAAATAACTCCTGACTCGGTGGGATCGTTGTCAGGAGTTATTTACATAAGTCGCTAGCGACCTGATCAATCTAACCAGCTAAGAGTGGTAAAGCTACAAATAATACAATAATTAAGCCCATCATTATTGCTGGTAGTGTTGCGTTGCTCATATTAAAGCTCCTATTCAAACGTAGAACGCGACCCATTTAAGAATCACATTTCGATCACGACATGTGATTGAACGAAACAATTTACTCACCTATTTAAATAAATTATTTTAAGCATCCAATCACCCTTACAGACAAATTAACCTTAGCAGCAGTAATGTAAAAAAGATAGTCACTTTCTCACAAAATTTTTAAGGGTTATCTATAAGTTACACTTATGAGATAGCCATTTAAGCTATTGTTTTACAAACTATTATTGAGCGTATTACTTGGTTATTTAGCCTAGCGCAATACTGGGGATTTGAAGAAAAACCATGAATTGAAAAATGATATATAAGCCATACATGTAACTACATTAGTCAAGTAAATATCCAACACCTTCACTTAATAGAAACATAAATATGACCAATCTAAATCAATAAACTATGATGTGCATACTGATTTTTAAGGACCAACAATGAGCACGTTAATTGAAATAAAAAATCTGGTAAAACATTACGGTGATGTACATGCCGTAAATAATTTAAGCCTCTCAATCCCCCGGGGAATTTGTTTCGGTTTACTGGGGCCAAATGGCGCAGGCAAATCAACAACCATAGAAATTGCCGAAGGCATATTGCAGCCCACTTCCGGTGAAATCGCCTACAAAGGCCAACCACTAGGTGACAAATTTCGTGAAGAAGCCGGCATTCAATTTCAAGCGACAGCACTGCAGGAGTTCCTCACCGTAAAAGAAACGATTAAAATGTTTTATGATCTCTACGACAAAACGATGCCTTGGGATGAGCTGATATCACTTTGCAATCTTGATGAATTACTTGGGCGGGATAACAAGCATCTTTCAGGTGGGCAGCGACAACGTCTATTACTAGCGCTAGCACTGGTAAATGATCCTGAAGTACTTTTTCTAGATGAGCCAACTACCGGGCTGGACCCACAAGCAAGACGTAATTTTTGGGACCTTGTAAAACTGATTCGCGCACGTAACAAAACCATCGTACTCACCACTCATTACATGGATGAAGCTTATGAGTTGTGCGATGAAATTGTTATTGTCGACAAGGGCGAGATAATAGCGCAAGGCACACCACAATCTCTCTTGAAAAATCATTTCGGTGAAACCGTAATCCAACTTCCCGATAATGTACTAACTGATCAACATGCACAGTCATTAGGTTTGCGATATGTTATTCGAAACAACTGGACAGAAATACAAACCACTAACGCGCATGAAACCATTAAACAACTCCTGAATGCAGACATTTCACTTTCTCAATTAAGACTACGTGAATGGAGTCTGGAAGACCTATTTATCGCGCTAACAGGCAAACAACTGAGACATTAGGCACAATACAATCAAACGCACATCTGAGATATTTATATGAAACGTTTTATCGCTGTTTTAAAAGCACGCAACATTGAGTTTATTCGAGATCGTTCAGCACTTTCATGGACTATCTTTATGCCATTCTTTTTAATCATTGGGTTTGCAGTTATTTTTTCCGGTGATGACAAAACAATCTATAAAGTGGGTTTAATTAATCCTAATAACAGTAACATCGAATTTATCACCACCAAATATATCCAGCCAATTACTTTTGACAATATAGAGATCGCTTTAGACAAATTAAAACATCACAAACTGGATATGGTGCTAGAACTAAGCGAGATAAATGCATACTGGATAAATAGCAGCGCACCCAATGGTTACCTCGTTGAACGAATTTTATGGGGAACTGGCGGAAAAGAATTTAGCAAGCAAATTGTAGAAGGCGATGAAATTGATTACGTAGACTGGGTACTGCCAGGCATACTATCTTTCAACATTATGTTCGGCTGCCTTTTTGGTGTGGGTTATGTCATTGTCAGATACCGTAAAAGCGGTTATTTGAAACGCCTAAAAGCGACACCGTTAAAATCAATGGAATTTCTACTTGCGCAGATGGCATCACGCTTACTATTAATGATGACTATTACATTAATCGTATTATTTGGCAGCGCACTTATCGTCGATTACACAATGCATGGCTCTTACCTATTATTATTTTTTGTTTTTCTGCTCGGTTCTATTTGCATGATATCGCTTGGGCTCATCGTCGCCGCAAGAATTACCAGCGAAGAACTAGCCGGTGGACTTCTAAATTTAGCCACATGGCCAATGATGGTTTTATCCGGCGTCTGGTTTTCCTTGGAAGGAACACACCCGCTTATCCAGCAGGCTGCCCAAGTCCTGCCCTTAACACATATCGTAGATGCTTCAAGAGCGGTGATGACCGAAGGTGCAGGTTTAGCTGACATTTCTGGAAATTTGATCGTGCTGGGTATTATGAGTATTGTCTTTCTATTTATTGGCGCAAGAATATTTCGATGGGATTAAAATAACAAAAGGCTTCAACGCGATATAAAGATGACAAAAAATAAAACAAGAGGTAAAAACAAAGTAAACGTTATAAAACACAGCGCATAAAAATAGGCAACCAGACAAAAAAGAGTATCTTTCCATGAGACGGTTTCCAGTGAGGAGAATAACTCACCCTCTAATAATTCAAGTGTTACTTTTAAAGAAATCATTTCTGCTTCCCCCTGTAAACCTGATTGTAAACCTGATTGTAAACCTGATTGTAAACCTGATTGTAAACCTGATTGTAAATCTGCCTGAAAACCTACAGCCTGATAAATCATTTTATAAATCATGCATCAGCCGTTCCGAAAGCCAAGCATAATTACTCCAAATTCAATTTAAATGCCTACATAATGTTAGACATCAGATTAGAATTAAAATTTGATTCGAATGAAACTAAACAACATTATTTGCCACAATCCAATGACAAGAGATATAAAACTGCGACATAAATCACAGAATATACCTTGCCGTTTTTAATTGGCAATATTTCACAATTAGAAGAGCATGAAGGAAAACTTATCTCTCATAAGAAAACTCGAGCACCTTATGTTTTTTATACAGAAATAAACAATATGGGCTTGTGGAAGATATACCCTACTCTACCCCTGCGATAACTGAGGTTCCGATTTTCAATTCAATAATTGATATTAAAGACGTACGTTGCGTTAACCCTAGAATCCGCAGTTAGATTCGACTTTATAGT
>JAOTSL010000055.1 GCA_029864945.1 Gammaproteobacteria bacterium | reverse complement strand
GGTCTGCGTGCAAATCAACGGTTAAAACGCGATTTGTTCCAGCTCCGCCAATCATGTTAGCTACGACTTTTGCTGTAATTGGTACACGTGCAGAGCGGGTTCGTCTGTCTTGTCTTGAATAGCCAAAGTAAGGGATAACAGTTGTCACCCTTGCTGCGGATGCGCGCCTCATGGCATCAACCATGACTAACAGCTCCATAATATGGTCATTAGTGGGGGCTGAAGTGGGCTGGACGATGAATACGTCTTTGCCGCGTACATTTTCGAGTATTTCAACTGCAACTTCGCCGTCACTAAACTGCCCGACGCTGATTTTTCCAAGACGTAGATTCAGGTACTGTGCAATAGTCGCTGAGAGTTGTGGGTTGGCATTTCCCGAAAACACCATCATTTGGCGATCAGACACGTTGTAGTCCTCAGGATTTAAGTTGAAAAACGAGTTTTATGGAGAAGTCCGTGATATGCGTGATTTTTTGCCCGGTGTCAATTTTCATGTTTCACGCCTTCGGGCATATGCTCCGAATCCGCGTACGTGAATCGAAGCACTTAAAATATGGTTGGGGTGCCAGGATTCGAACCTGGGCATGCAAGGATCAAAACCTTGTGCCTTACCGCTTGGCGACACCCCAATAAACTTTTTAACTAACGTCTAGTTATGGAGCAACTCTTCTATAGGCGTTGTAAAACAACCCTGGGCAATAAATGATTGCCACTTTTCTGGTGCTTGTGCAGCGATTTCGCGTGCTTCTTGCTCTGTTTTAAAGCTGGCAAAAATACAAGCCCCAGTCCCTGTTAGTCTGGCATCTGAAAACTGATTTAACCAGTTTAGTGCTGACTGGATCTCAGGATATTGCTTGGCCACTACTGGCTCAAATACATTTTCCGTTGGCCCGTTCAGGAAGTCGCGTATTCTGATAGGAAGTTTGTCTCGTGTCAATTCCGAAGATGAAAAAATTGCACTAGTATTGACATTTATTTTCGGAAATATAATTAAAAACCAGTTTTTGGGGTTAATTTCCGCTTTTAGGAGGGGAGTTAGGGTTTCACCCACGCCTTCTGCCCATGCTGTTTGACCATAAATGAAGATAGGGACATCTGCTCCTAAGGATAAACCCAGCGCCATCAAGTCCGTCTTATTGAGGTTGATTCCCCATAATTTGTTCAGGGCAAGTAAGGTTGTGGCTGCATCGGAGCTTCCTCCGCCAAGGCCGCCACCCATGGGTAGACGCTTTTGCAGCGTAATTTTAGCCCCTTTTTTGGTTCCAGTTGTTCTTTGGAGTAATTTGGCAGCTTTAATAATGATGTTTTCATCGTCTGGAACATTTTCTATTGATGGAGATAAGCTTATATTGCTATTTTCGGTGATATCAAAATATAAGGTGTCGCTGATGTCTACAAAGTGAAACACAGTTTGCAGTAGATGGTAGCCATCGGCACGCCGGCCCGTAATATGAAGGAAAAGGTTTAGTTTTGCCGGTGCTTGCCAAGGAAATAATTTATTTTTCCATACTGCTGACTCGGGATTTGTTAGCTTAGAATTTGCCATTTTTGAATAATTAGACGTACGTTGATTTCATGGTTAACTAGAAAAATTTTATCAGGTAATTGAAAGTTGTCTACGGTAGTGTAGCGCTTAAAATTAATTTCCCAGTTATTTTGGGTGAGTTTGCTAATCTGGCCTTTTTCGTTTAATTCAATGGAATTCGTTTTATTTTGAGGGTCAGGTAAGCCGAGTAGCCAATAACGCAGTTCATGTATAGGCAGCTTTAGGCCGGTGTGATTCTGAAGTAAGGTTTGAGGATCGCTATCGGTAAATGATTGATCGTCAGTAAGCTGCAGCTGGGCAAAGTTTTCCTCCCCCTCAAGTAATAGGCTGCCGGAGCTTAATGGCCCGGCGATGCTTATTTTATATTGCTGCTTTTCCTGAGACCAAGCAATGCTGCCTGTCCAGTTTTCGGTATCCGTTTTTGCGCCAAACCTGCCGCTAAACTGCCATCCCTGAATGTGTTTGAGAGAGTTTTTGTGTACAAGCCAGGCTGTTTTTTCTGCGGCGGTGTGTTTAATTGGCAGGTTATTGCTACATGCCGCAAGCGTCAGAGCTATGAAGGCGCATAAGGCAAATGTTAAATGTTTTTGCTCTCTAATGATCACTTTATTGACCAAAGCGTTCCATGGTTTTTATCAAAATTTCGTTGTCACCAAATTTTTCACGGGCAGTTTTCCAAATACTGATCGCTTTTTCTTTGTTGCCACTAGACCAGAGTATTTCGCCAAAATGGGCGGCAACTTCGCCATCATCAATTTTCTCCATGGCTTCTTCCATATACTTGATTGCAATTTCAATATTGCCAAGTCGAAAGTTTATCCAGCCTAGACTGTCGATGATTGCTGCATCATCTGGCTCAAGGTCTCTGGCGCGTTGAATTAGTTTTAAGGCTTCTTCCAGCTTGCCCGTTTTGTCGGCAAGGGTGTAACCTAATGCGTTTAATGCGGCAGCATCTTGGGGGTTTTGCTCAATGACATAACTCAGGTCGCGGATGACCACATCAATTCTATTTAAGCGCTCTGCAACCAATGCGCGAAAGTACAATATTTCGGTGTCTTTAGGGGTGGAGTCAAGAATGTCGGAGTAAAATGCAAATGCTTCGTCATACTGCTTGAAGTCGCGGAGTAGGTTTCCCTCAAAAAGAACTACCTCTCGTTTTTCTTCATCTGTTTTTGTGTCAATGCTATGTAAGTGCTCAAGCGCTGATTTGATGTCTTTGTGTTCTGCCAGAATAACGGCAACGCGTAGCTGTGCCTCGATATAGTACTCGCCGGTTCTTAGTCTTGAGTATAAGTTGATGGCGTTATCAAAATCCTTTTTTTGCTCGGCTATTTGCCCTAGGTAGAAAATCACCTGTGGGTTGGCTTTTCCTTGTTTGTTAAGTTGGTTAAGGTAGCCTTCTGCTTCCTGAAAATCTTTTGATTGCATTGAAAGCATGGCTAGTGCGAAAAGCACGTCTTTATTGTTTGGCATTTTAACTGCCAGCAGCTCAAACTGGCTGCGGGCTTGGTCTAGTTTACGTGCGTCTACTAATGCGCGAGCATAGCTCAGTCGAACAGCATCTTCTTTGGGTGATTTTCTCAGGAAGTTAGAGAGGTAGCTCAAGCTTTCCTCTGCTTTGCCATTTTCTTGTAAAATCCGGGGATAGAGCATGACGGCTTCGATCCAGTCAGGCTTTAGCTTTAATGCTTTTTTAATGCTAATTAGCGCCTTATCAGGCTGCTGGTTTTGCATGGCAAGTGAGGCGTGAACGTAATGTGCTTCCACGTGTTTTGGATAAAGTGAAATTAAATAGTTTGATATTTGTTCAGCACCTTCTTTGCTTGCTTCGCGCTGCAATAGCGCCCCTGTAAGCAAAAGATTACGGGCGATGCCTTCCGAGTCTGAGCTGAGGAGGTTGGCAAGATTGGTTTGAGCCTGCTCAAAATTACCGTTCCTGAGATACAGGACAGCAAGGACTCGTTTTGCTTCCTGATTTTCCGGTTCGTTATTTGCCCAGATTTTTGCGGCTATTAGTGCATCTTCTTTGTTATCTGCAAATGTTGCAATCCTGACTGCGCGGGAGGCAACTCTAGGGTCGTTGCTATTTTTTGCAGCACTTACGTAAAACTTTGACGCAACATCTGGCTTGCCGCGCTGGGTGGAAATTTCGCCCAATAATATCTGGTACATTATGTCAGCAGTGGTGTTACCAAATTTTATGTCGCCGGGTTTTTCAGTAAAAGGTTCGTCGGGGCCATTGGGGAGAGTTGCACATGCAGATATGCCTACTAGCATTATTGTTAGTAGCCCGTGTTTAAGACAAACGATCATTAATCCTCCCTTCCAAGAGTGGTAATCTGGCATTATTTGATATAGATCAAGTTGTTCGGCTTACTGCTGCAAGCATTACGCCCTTTTTAACGACATTAGTGTTAACGGGTTCCTAACTATTATTCCATATATAGACAGAGTCAGCGTAAAATAATTTAATATTCATCAATATACATTATTTTTCGAAGTTTTAGGTACTTAGCGAAAGCGATATTGAGAGTTGCCGATAAGCATGTATAAAAGTATTATTTCTAATTCGTGTAATGCATTATCTTTTTTGGTGAGGCAGGCTTGTTAATTGATATGATAAGTTCTTATTTCTCGAATATAAGGCTTGTATTAAAGGGCTGTATTTAAGAAAATGCGTGATTCGTCTGAATTTTGACGACTTTGATAGGGAAGTGGCTTTAAAAGATATGGCGTTATTAGCGTTTGGGATTAATCATAAGACAGCCCCGATAGATATTCGTGAAAAGGTTGCGTTTGCGCCGGAACGTCTGCAGGATGCCTGTAAGGAATTGGCTGCCGTCAATGATGTAAGTGAGGTGGCAATTTTATCTACCTGTAATCGAACGGAGTTGTATTGCTGCGTTAACGACCCTAATAGCGCGGAAGTTGAAAGTTGGTTTTCTAATTATCATCATTTGAATGCTGACGATATAGCACCATATATTTTCAAATACCCAGATCGCGATGCTGTTCGGCATTTATTACGGGTTGCTAGTGGTCTGGACTCTTTAGTTCTTGGCGAACCACAAATACTTGGTCAGGTTAAATCAGCTTATCGAGATGCAACGTCAGCAGGTACCGTCGGCACAATTTTAAATAGACTTTGCCAGCATACATTTAATGCGGCCAAGCAAGTTAGAACAGATACGGCCATAGGAGAAAGTGCAGTATCTGTTGCATATGCCGCGGTTAGCCTTTCAAAGCAAATTTTTAGCTCGTTCGAAAATCATACTGCACTGTTGATTGGTGCAGGCGAAACCATTGAGCTTGCAGCCCGCCATCTGAAAGAAAATAAAATTGGTAATATTATTATTGCCAATCGTACTGTCGAGCGTGCGCACGCACTGGCGGAAGAGGTGGGCGGATTTGCGATAAGCCTAACGGATATTCCAGATCATTTGCCAGAAGCTGATATTATTATTTCATCAACCGCCAGCCCCCTTCCAATATTAGGGAAAGGTATTGTTGAGCGCGCCATTAAAATACGTAAACATAAACCAATTCTAATGGTGGATATTGCGGTGCCTCGTGATATCGAACCAGAGGTTGCAAATCTTGCGGATGTTTATTTGTATACAGTTGATGATTTAAAAGACATCATTAACGAAGGTTTGCGTACACGCATGGAAGCCGCAGAGCAGGCCGAAGACATTATTGATAATCAGGTTGTTGCTTTTATGGGATGGTTAAGGTCCCAAGGAGCGATATCTATTATTCAAGACTATCGTAGTAGTATGAATGTGCTGCGTGAAGCCGAGTTAGAAAAAGCTTTAAAAATGTTAAAAAATGGTCAGGAGCCAGAAGAGGTGTTAAAGCGCCTAGCGAACGCCCTGGTTAATAAAATATCCCACACACCAACTGCAAAAATCCGACAGGCTGGATTTGATGGTAATCACAACATGCTCGATATAGTAAAAGAGCTGTTTGACCTTAAAGACACCGAATAGTGAATAAAACCCTTCTTTCGAAACTCGACACGATTAATGAGCGTGTCGAGGAAATTAATGCATTATTGTCCGATCCTGATGTTATTGGCGATCAAAATCGTTTTCGTGAATTTTCTCGGGAATACGCAGAAATCCAGCCTGTTAGTGAATGTTATATTCGTTATCAATCTGTGATGGGCGATATTGAAGCAGCGACTGAAATGTTGACTGAGCCCGATAAAGAAATGCGTGAGTTGGCGCAAATGGACCTGGACGAATCTAAAGAGGCCAAAGAGGCACTTGAGGCAGAGTTGCAAAAATTACTGCTGCCGAAAGATCCAAATGACGAAAGTAATATATTTTTAGAAATTCGCGCCGGTGCCGGCGGTGATGAGGCCGCGATTTTTGCGGGTGATTTATTCAGAATGTACTCAAGGTTTGCCGAGGTTAAGGGGTGGCAAGTAGAAATAATGAATCAGAATTTAGGTGAGCACGGGGGGTACAAAGAAATCATTGTGCGTATCTCAGGTAAAAATGTTTACTCACAATTAAAATTTGAATCAGGCGGTCACCGAGTTCAGCGAGTACCCGAAACAGAAGCGCAGGGTCGAGTGCATACCTCGGCCTGTACTGTAGCAATTATGCCCGAAGTGGCTGATGTCGAAAAAACCGAAATTAATAGTGGCGACTTAAAAGTTGATACATTTCGTGCGTCTGGTGCAGGTGGGCAGCATGTGAATAAAACCGATTCCGCTATTCGTATTACGCATTTACCTACGGGTACTGTTGTCGAGTGTCAGGATGAGCGTTCGCAACATAAAAATCGCGCAAGAGCTATGTCGGTTTTGCAAGCTAGATTAATGCAGGCAGAGAAAGATAAGCAAGACGCAGAAACAGCGGCTACTCGAAAAAGTTTAGTAGGTAGTGGTGACAGGTCTGAGCGTATTCGAACGTATAATTTTCCTCAGGGGCGCATTTCTGATCATCGAATTAATCTGACTTTGTATAAGTTGGATGATTTTATGGAAGGTAAGCTTTCTATGGTGATAGAGCCGTTGACCAACGAATATCAAGCGGAGATGTTAGCCACCATGAGCACCTCCGAAGGCTTGTAACTGGTAACTGTCATAGCACTCATCTTTTGCTCCAGAAGCGCCTTATTTTCGTACTCAAACGGTCACATATATCTATATGCTCCCATTTTCCGTGCGAAAATAAGGCGCTTCTAAAACAAAATCTAATCACTCTGACCAGTCACTAAAGTTTTTAAAAATCGATGATAAAATGAATGTTTCTGAATTACTTAACGAGTCCGTTGCTCGATTAACTCCCAGGTTTGATAGTGCTCAGCTCGATGCGGAAGTTTTACTTTCGTTTGGTTTGGGTTGGCAGCGTACCCATCTTATTACTCGTGATTCACAGCTTTTATCTTCTGATCAAATCGAAATAGTAAACCAATTAATTTCTCGGCGTGCTAATGGCGAGCCTGTTGCCTATATTGTTGGTGAGCAGGAGTTTTGGTCTTTGCCGTTAACGGTTAATTCATCAACTTTAATTCCCCGGCCGGAAACGGAGCATTTAGTTGAGGCTGCGCTGGATTATTTGCCGAAAAGCGAAAATAAAAGTGTATTAGATCTTGGGACGGGTTCTGGTGCTATTGTGCTTGCGCTTGCTTCAGAGCGACCTAGCAATGAATATTTTGCAGTTGATTTTTCTGTTGAAGCTTTGAAAGTGGCAAAACATAATGCAGAAAAGCTTAATATTTCAGGAGTCACTTTTTCCCAAAGTAGCTGGTTTTCGGAATTGGAAAGTCAGAAGTTTGATTTAATTATTTCAAACCCTCCGTATATTGAGTTGAACGACGAACATTTGAAGCAAGGTGATGTGGCTTCAGAGCCTGTTTCTGCACTGACTTCCGGGATTGACGGTTTGGATGATATTCGAGTTATTAGCGAGCAGGCCAGAAATTTTCTGAATACTTCTGGTTGGTTGATGCTGGAGCATGGCTGGAATCAAGCCGCAGAAGTGCGTGGTATATTGGCGGCCAATGGCTACAAAAAGATTCAATCAATTAAGGATTTTTCTAATATTGAGCGATTAACAATTGCGCAGTTTTAAAGTGAATAATATGAATGAAATAGAAATCCCTATCGAAAATGTAAATCAGATTCTAGCTCATGCGCAGAGTGCTGCTGGCTCAGAAATTTGCGGTTTTATTGCGGCAAAAAATGGAAAAATCAACAGGGTTTATCCCGTTGTAAATGTCGCATCCTCACCGGCCTGTTTTTATCGAATGGATGAAAAGCAGCAAATAGATACAATGCGAAAAATGCGTGAATCAGGAGAAGAGCTGTTTGGGATTTATCACTCGCATCCATCTAGTGGGGCAGTACCTTCTGAGGTTGACATAAAAGAAGCAGCCTATCCTGAAGCCGTTTATTTTATAGTCTCGTTAAATACTGTTGGCGTGCTGGAAATGCGTGCCTTTTATTTAAAAGATAGTCTTATGAAAGAGCTTGAACTTTCTGTAATCGCTTAGTGTTTTGTTTTTGGTGCTTGGTGATGAATGTCTGTCGCAAACAATTCTTCTGCGTCAACTTTGTCAAAGGTGTAGTGTTGGTTGCAAAATTCGCAATCAATATCGATCGTGCCTTGCTCCTCAATGATGCTATTGATTTCTTCTTGCCCGAGTGAAATCAACATATTACTGACGCGTTCTCTTGAGCAGCTACATTGAAAGCTGTAGGAGTCTAAGCCGAGTATTAGTATGTTATCTTCGTTAAATAATCGATGAAGAATTTCTTCGGGTTCTAGCGATGTAAGTTCTTCAGGCTTGATCGTGGCAACTAATTGAGAAATACGATTCCAGTCATCTTCGTTACCTTCTGTTTTACCTGGTAATTTTTGCACGAGTATTCCGCAAGCATGATGATCGTTAGTTGCGAGTATGATGCGGGTTTCTAATTGCTCTGATTGAGTAAGGTATGACTCAAGTGCGTGACTGATTTTCTCGCCGTCTAATGAGACTATGCTTTGGTAACGTTCGTTGGATTTATTGTTATCGACAGTTATTACTAGTTGCCCATTACCAAATAAATCTTTTAATAATGTTCCTTCAACGGTTTCTTTATATTGCGCCATGCCGCGAAGATGTTTATCACTGGTGCATTCCATTACCATAAAATTAATCGGTCCATCACCCGAAATTTGCATGACGAGTGCGCCGTTTAGCTTTAATGTGGATGCAAGTAAGGTATTAGCGGCAAGAAATTCACCCAGTTGCGTTTGCACGATCGCGGGATAATCTTTGCGTTGCAATAATGTTTGCCACGCCTCATCAAGCTGGATGATGGTACCGCGTATAGGTGTGTTTTCAAATACGAAACGAGTTAAGGCATCTTTGTTTTTCATGGGGATAAGTTTCAACTAACCTTTTAGTTTTTTCTTTAGTAGTTCATTGACCTGTTGCGGGTTCGCCTTGCCCTGTGTTGCTTTCATGGTTTGCCCGACAAAAAAACCAAAAACCTGTTCTTTTCCGCTGCGGTATTGCTCTACCTGACCTTGGTTTTTGGTCATGATTTCATCAATTACTTTTTCGATTAGTCCGCTATCGGTTACTTGTTTCAGGCCTTTCTTTTCAATGATGTCATCTGCAGAGCCTTCGCCGTTCCACATGGCTTCAAAAACGGTTTTTGCTATTTTGCCGGATATGGTTTTATCTGAAATACGCTTTATCAGGCCGCCTAATTGCTCCGGTGTGATAGGTGACTCAGAAATTGAAAGCTCATTCTTGTTTAAGGCGGCATTGACTTCGCCTAGCACCCAGTTGGCGCAGATTTTTGCTTCGCCACCGGCGTGTTTTGTGGTTGCTTCGAAGAAAATAGATAAATCTTTTTGAGCGGTTAATATGTCGGCATCAATCGATTTTAGATCGTATTCCTTTATGAAACGTGTTTTCTTTGCCTCAGGCAGCTCTGGAAGTTTATTTTTGATCGCATCTAGGTACGTATCATCAAGCACAATTGGCAAAAGATCGGGGCAAGGAAAATAACGGTAGTCATTTGCTTCTTCTTTTGAGCGCATTGAACGGGTTTCATCTTTGTCTGAATCATAAAGACGAGTTTCCTGAATAACTCTGCCGCCATCCTCAATTAATTCAATTTGTCGTTCAATTTCGTGATTTATTGCGCGCTCTACAAAACGGAAGGAGTTGATGTTTTTTATCTCGGCGCGTGTGCCAAGTTCTTCCTGCCCTTTGGGTCGTACAGATACATTTGCATCGCATCGAAAGGAGCCTTCTTGCATATTGCCGTCACAGATTTCAAGGTACTGAACCAGTGAGTGGATTTTTTTCATGTAGGCAACGGCTTCTTTTGCTGAGCGAAGATCAGGTTCAGATACAATTTCCAGCAAGGGTGTGCCGGCACGATTTAGGTCGATGCCTGTTAAATCGTTGTAGTTTTCATGTAATGACTTGCCTGCGTCTTCTTCCAAGTGTGCGCGAGTAATGCCGATAGTTTTTATTTTTCCGTCTTCCAGTTCGATTTCAATGTGACCACTTTCAACAATGGGAAAATAAAGCTGACTGGTTTGGTAGCCTTTAGGTGAATCTGGATAAAAATAGTTTTTTCTATCAAAGACGGAATGTTTCGATACATTTGCGCCTATGGCCAGACCAAATTTTGCGCCCATGGCAACGGCTTCTTTATTTACGACAGGTAAAACGCCCGGTAGCCCCAGGTCAACAGCACAAGCTTGAGTATTGGGTGCTGCGCCATATGCGGTAGATGAGCCGGAAAAAATTTTACTTTTTGTGGCGAGCTGAGCGTGAATTTCTAGTCCGATGACTACTTCCCATTCCATAATATTTCCTTACATTGCTGGCGTTTGTTTGTGCCAGTCTGTTATCTGTTGATACTGATGCGCGACATTTAATAATCGACTTTCTTCAAAATAGTTGCCGATTAACTGCAGCCCAACCGGCATGTTGTTGGCGAATCCCGCGGGTATCGACATACCAGGAAGGCCTGCAAGATTAACCGCTATTGTGTATATGTCGGATAGATACATGGTGACTGGGTCATTTGATTTTTCGCCAATATTAAATGCGGTTGTGGGTGTTGTTGGCCCCATGATGACATCCACTTTCTCGAAGGCTTTTTTAAAATCTTCACTGATCAGGCGTCGTACTTTTTGTGCTTTCAAATAATAAGCATCGTAAAAACCAACGGACAAGGCATAGGTGCCTATCATGATTCGACGTTTTACTTCTTCCCCGAATCCTTCGCCGCGTGAACGTTTATACATGTCTTCAAGATCAACTGGGTTCTCACAACGATAGCCGTATCTCACGCCATCAAATCGGGATAAGTTAGAAGAGGCTTCAGCTGGTGCAACCACATAATAGGAAGGCACCGATAAACCTGAGTTAGGTAAACTGATCTCGACTAGCTCTGCACCTGCTTTTTTGTAGGTATCAATTGCGTCTTCAATCACTTTTGCGACGCTTTCGTCCATGCCTTTTTCAAAAAACTCTTTAGGTAGACCTATTTTTAAACCCTTCAGGTTTTTATTTAAATCTGCGGTGTAGTCGGGTACATTTTTATTTGAGCAAGTAGAGTCTTTTGGGTCAAATCCAGCCATGGCGTTTAACATTATTGCCGCATCTTCGGCGGTCTTTGTCATTGGTCCCGCTTGGTCAAGACTTGAGGCAAAGGCGATCATGCCGTAGCGGGAAACACGACCATACGTTGGTTTCAAGCCGGTGAGATTGCATAACGCAGCCGGTTGTCGAATTGAGCCGCCAGTGTCTGTGCCGGTTGCTGCCGGCGCAAGCTGTGCGGCTACTGCGGCTGCTGAGCCGCCTGATGATCCGCCTGGCACGGTATTGGTATTCCAAGGGTTTTTTACAGGACCGTAAAAGCTGGTTTCATTGGATGAGCCCATGGCAAATTCGTCCATGTTGGTCTTGCCTAGCATCACCGCGCCGGCCTGATTAAACTTATCAATCACTGTCGCATCATAAGGTGCGATGAAGTTATCCAGCATTTTTGAGCCGGAGCTGGTTTTTACACCGTTTGTACAAAAAATATCTTTTTGGGCAAGTGGAATTCCTGTTAAGGGTTCCGCATTGCCTGCCGCTAACCGTTTATCTGCTCGTTCTGCTTGTTCAAGTGCCAGGTCAGGGGTAACTGTGATAAAGCTATTGTAGATTTGATCATTTTTTTGAATTCGGTTGAGATAGGCCTGAGTCAATTCCACGCTGGAAATTGATTTATTTTGTAATTCGATGATCAGTTCTGCGATTGTTTTTTGAAACATATTTGCTCCGGGTATAGCTGTTTTTACTGTCCTGGTATTCGGAACGAAATCTGCATTAGCAGCAGTAAATGGATTAAAGGTTGAAATTTGTTAAATTTTCTAAGATTATTCAATAACTTTGGGAACAAGGAATAAACCATCGGCGGTTTTTGGTGCATTTTTTAGGAAGTGATCACGTTGATCTGTTTCGGTCACTTCATCTTCCCTTAGTCGTTGAGCCGCATCCTGAGGATGTGCCATGGGTGAAATGTCACTGGTATCAACGGTGTTGAGTTGATCAACTAATTTTAGAATATTTGACAAATTGTCAGCGTAGGAAGGAATGTCATCTTCATTGATAGACAATCGGGCCAAATGGGCAATTTTTTCGACATCTGATTTGTGCAGGGACATTGTTCGCTCCACGCGATTTTGGTTGAAGTTTCGGTTCGGAACTTTACCATAGATGAATGCTTGCCCAAAGTCTGAATTGCAACCGGAATTAATAAAGGATAGAACTTAAATGTTTGGAAGTTTTCGGGGTATGTTTTCAAATGATCTTTCGATAGATCTCGGCACCGCAAACACGCTGATTTATGTGCGCGGTAAGGGTATTGTGCTGGCTGAGCCGTCAGTCGTTGCAATTCGACAGGATAGAGGTCCAGGCGGACCAAAAAGTATTGCCGCTGTTGGGCATGAAGCAAAACGGATGTTGGGTCGTACGCCTGCTAATATTACTGCTATTCGACCATTAAAAGATGGTGTAATTGCTGACTTTACCGTGACGGAAAAAATGCTGCAGCATTTTATCTTTAAAGTTCATGAAGCTCGATTTTTTCGCCCGAGCCCGAGAGTACTAGTATGTGTTCCCTGTGGTTCTACTCAGGTTGAGCGACGTGCAATTAAAGAATCTGCTGCTGGCGCAGGTGCCAGGGAGGTGTTTTTAATTGAAGAGCCAATGGCTGCGGCAATCGGAGCCGGTATGCCGATTGGTGAAGCCAGTGGTTCCATGGTGGTTGATATCGGTGGTGGAACTACTGAGGTTGCGGTGATGTCTTTAAATGGCATTGTGTATTCAGAGTCGGTGCGAATCGGCGGAGATAGATTTGATGAAGCAATTGTCAGTTATGTTCGTAGAAATTATGGTACCTTAATCGGCGATGCGACTGCAGAGAGAATTAAGCAGGAAATAGGCACCGCTTATCCTGCTGACGAAGTACGAGAGATTGAAGTTCGAGGTAGAAATCTGGCAGAAGGTGTGCCCCGAAGTTTTACCTTGAACAGTAATGAAATACTTGAAGCCTTGCAGGAACCGCTCGCTGGTATTGTTTCTTCCATCCGTAGCGCATTGGAGCAAACTCCGCCTGAATTGGGGTCGGATGTGGCTGAACGAGGAATGGTTCTGACTGGTGGCGGTGCACTATTGCACGATCTGGATCGACTTTTGATGGAGGAAACAGGTTTGCCGGTTATTGTTGCTGAAGACCCTCTTACTTGTGTTGCACGTGGTGGTGGTAAAGCGCTGGAAATGATGGAAGAGCACGGTGGTGAGGTTTTTGCCTTAGAATAACCTAGTTGT
>JAOTSL010000247.1 GCA_029864945.1 Gammaproteobacteria bacterium | reverse complement strand
AGGATAAAGGTGGTCCGGCTATTCGAGCCTGGTTTGAAAAAGCGCTAGTGTCACCATGGAAAGCTGTTGCGGTAATGGTTCCTGATGAGCAAGATTTGATAGAAGAAACGCTAAAGCAACTGGCCGATGAATCTCATTGTCAATTAATTGTAACCACCGGCGGCACCGGCCCATCTCTACGAGATGTAACACCGGAGGCAACTGAGGCGGTGTGTACCAAAATGATGCCGGGTTTTGGTGAAATGATGCGTGCGGAATCGCTTAAGTTTGTGCCTACTGCAATATTGTCTCGCCAGACAGCAGGAATTTATCATCGAAGTTTGATTATAAATTTGCCCGGTAAACCCTCTGCGATTGACGACTGTTTAAATGCTATTTTTCAGGCAGTGCCTTATTGTATTGATTTGATTGACGGGCCGTATATTGAAGCAGATGAGACTTTTATAAAAACGTTTAGACCAAAACATGCGTTATTACACGCGCGGAACTAAATTTTTGTGTTTAATGCATTTTTTAATTTGAAATGTTCCGCATTAACCCACGGCATAACACAAACCACCTGGGCCATGATTGAGCTTTGAGTGATACAAGGCCTGATCAACAGCTTTTAATGTTTCACTTAGCGTATTGCCATGGCGAGGGATTTCTCCGATGCCGAGCGAAATATTAAATTCAAAATGATTGGCTTCGGCCCATTCTATTACCGATTTCTGTATGCGATGCGCAATAATTTCTGCTACTGATATAGACGTGTTGGGGATGATGATAACGAATTCATCGCCGCCAAAACGGGATATGACATCTACATCTCTCACTGACTGAGTTAATATTTCTGCCACGTTTTTTAAAACCATGTCGCCAGTTGCATGGCCGTGGGTATCATTAATCTGTTTGAATAAATCCAGGTCTGCAAACATGATAACCAGTTCAGGTGGTTTTTTAGTATTGAGTTTTAATAAATTACTGACATTAGTGTAAAGCGCTCGTCGATTTAGCAGACCGGTAAGTTCATCTCGCTGGCTCTGGTCTTCCAGGCTGATTCTTGATGTTTCTAGCTTAGCCATGAGCGTGTAAGAGTACAGTAAAATGATAAACCCAAAGATAATCATATAAAGAAGCCCTGTGCTGTATTCCGTTCCGGTAAGAATGAAACGTGCGCTAATAACCAGCGTTGCGGCAATTAAGCACAGGATAAGTGATTCTTTAAACATTTTCATGCCATAGCGCATGCCATTACCAAGTACAACCAGAATGTATGCAAGCATACAGGGTGGAATGCTGGCAGGGTCATTTAGTGATGCTATAGAAACGCCTATAACATCAATGAGCACTGCTATTCGAAATCGAGTGAGGGAAATTTTGTGTGTTGTTGCGTGAATATAACAAGAAAGAGTAAGAGCACCGTGAGTGATAAAATAAATATTTAGTGTATCAAGACTCATCCATAGGGGGGTGTTGGTTTCCCATAAATTAAAATACAACACACCGAGTACGAGGATGATAAGTCGTAAGGCATATTGAATTTGTTGGTCACGCCAGCCAGGTACGCGGAACGCCGGATTTTGGGTAAGTACTGAATCGCGACGGTCATGCTGAGATCGGCGCTCAGTAGTATTCCTGCGATTGTTGTTAGTTATTGCGTTTATAGTCATTTCAGAAAGCTTACTTATAAAACTGTGCGCATCTTACGCATTTTTTAAAAAAAAATCGCCCTAAGAAAACAAGTTTATTCAATAAATAGTTTATTTTGGTGTGGTGAGGGTAAAGGGGAGTTAAATATTTAGGGGGAACTGCTCAGCGTGTTTAGATTTTGTTTCAGAAGGCCGTTATTTTCGTGCTCAAATGGTCACATATATTTATATGCTCATATTTTCCGTGCGAAAATAACGTCCTTCTGGGACAAAAGATGAATGCGAAGTGTAGTTACATCAAGCTTTGCCTTGCAACTGACCTAATATTGATTCATTTTCTAAGGTAGAAGTATCCTGAGTAATTTCGTCGCCTTTAGCAATTGTTCTTAACAAGCGTCTCATTATTTTGCCGGAGCGTGTTTTTGGTAAATTATCGGCATATCGAATATCATCTGGCTTTGCGATAGCACCAATTTGTTCGCCTACCCAGTCTCGCAGTTCCTTTGTTAATGTTTCGTCAGTTCCACCTTCAGGTCTATCGCCTCGTAAAACAACATAAGCAAAAATCGCTTCGCCTTTTATGTCGTGAGGTCTGCCAACTACGGCGGCCTCGGCAACTTTTGGATGGGCGACAAGTGCAGATTCTACTTCCATCGTGCCCAGACGATGTCCGGATACATTAAGTACGTCGTCTGTTCTACCCATTATCCAGAAGTAGCCGTCTTCATCTTTTCTTGCGCTGTCACCAGCAACATAATAGCGATTATCAAAATCACCCCAGTAGGCTTTTTTGTATCGCGCATCGTCGCCCCAAACAGTGCGTAACATTGAAGGCCAAGGTTTTAGCGCAACTAGAATTCCGCCTTGGTTAGGTTCTGTAATAATATTGCCATCATTATCCACAATATCCATTACGATGCCCGGTAGCGGCATGGTACAAGATCCGGGTTTGGCCGCCATTGCACCGGGAATGGGGGCAAGCATGTGTGCGCCAGTTTCTGTTTGCCACCAGGTGTCGACAATAGGGCATTTTTCTTTGCCGATAACGGTGTGATACCACATCCAAGCTTCGGGGTTAATCGGTTCACCCACGGTGCCAAGCAACCGAATAGAAGATAGGTCATATTTATTAGGAAACTCATCACCGGCTTTCATTAGTGCACGAATAGCCGTCGGTGCGGTGTAAAAAATAGTGACTTTATGGGTTTCGCATACTTTCCAGAACCGACCTGCATCGGGCACTGTCGGCGCACCTTCAAACATTAATATTGTACTGCCGGTTGCCAATGGCCCATACGCGACGTAACTGTGTCCGGTAATCCAGCCAACATCAGCGGTACACCAAAAAATATCATCCTCCTGAATATCAAAAACCCATTGCATGGTTTTAATGCTGTTTAACAGGTAGCCAGCGCTGGAATGTTGAATGCCTTTTGGCTTGCCGGTTGAACCTGAAGTGTAAAGAATAAAAAGAGGGTGTTCGCTACCTACCCATTCTGGCTCACAGTTTTCTGACGCGCCATTGATAGCATCATGCCACCAGATATCGCGACCATCGGACATATTGACAGTAGTATTTGTACGATTAAATACGATGACTTTTTTGATACTGGCGCAGCCCTTCTCTAATGCGCTGTCTGTGGTTTCTTTTAGAGAAACAACCTTTCCACCGCGATTACCTCCATCGGCAGTGATTACCATTTTAGCGCCAGTGTCTTCGATACGATCTTTTAAAGACTCAGCAGAAAAACCACCAAATACCACAGAGTGAATAGCACCAATTCGAGCGCAGGCCTGCATAGCCACAACGGCTTCGGGAATCATAGGCATATAAATAACGACGCGATCATCTTTGGAAATGCCTTGTTGCTTTAGAGCATTGGCAAACTGACAAACGTCCTTGTGTAGTTCTTGGTATGTAATGTGGCGAGTGTCGCCGGGCTCGCCTTCAAAAATGATTGCCGTTTTATTGGCTTTTGATTCCAAGTGTCGGTCAATGCAATTATAGGAAACGTTCATTTCACCATCTTCAAACCAGGTGTAATGTGGCGCGTTACTGCTGTTGAGTGTTTTGTTGAATGGCTTGTGCCAGCTGATTTCAGCTTTTGCCTGATCGCCCCAAAAGCCTTCGTGATCGCTTTCTGCTGCTTTTCTGAGCTGAGCCAGTTTCTCACTGTTTACATTTGCTTTGGTGATAAATTCATCACTGGCGGTGAATTTTCTATTTTCCTGTAATGTGGAATCGATAGTTGTGCTCATGGAAAGGCCTCCCTGTTTTTTGTTGTAACCAATATTACCCCAATATTATTTATATACAACGTTACGGCATCTATTCTTGCGCTGACATCCGTATATTATTACTGATTAGCGAGTGGTTATTAAATCCATTAGCTCGGGGCTTTTGGTGTAGCTATACCCATTTCTAAAGTGAAGGGGGTAATTGCGAATTACAAATATCCTCTGCAGCTGTTTTTGTTACAATTGCAATAATCTTCTTTTAGGGTTAGGAATGAATTCTTTCAATATAAATTGCCGCCAATGTGATCGGTTAGCCACGTTTCTTGATGATGTAAAAGGCGAGCATCCTGATTATTTTGCTGCACCTGTACCTCCATTTGGTGCAAAAAGAGCACGATTGTTAATTGTGGGGCTAGCGCCGGGTATGCATGGGGCAAATAAAACGGGCAGGCCGTTTACCGGTGATCATGCGGGTATATTACTTTATGAAACACTTCATGCATTTGGTTTTGCCAGTAAGCCGGAGTCAATATCCGCAGATGATGGCTTAAAACTCAAAAACTGCCGAATTACGAATGCTGTAAAATGTTTACCTCCGCAAAATAAACCCACTGGTGATGAAATCAATCAGTGTAATG
>JAOTSL010000054.1 GCA_029864945.1 Gammaproteobacteria bacterium | reverse complement strand
CAAAAGTTAATTGTTGATGCATCAATGCCGGCGATGATTCGAAGCTCTGGCAAAATGTGGAACAAACAAGGCAAGCAGCAAGACACAATGGCTGTGATCCCCGATCGCTGTTACGCCAGTATTTACCAGGAAACAATTAACTTTTGCAGACAGAATGGCGCGTTCAACCCAACCACCATGGGTACAGTACCTAACGTAGGCCTGATGGCACAAAAAGCAGAAGAATATGGCTCACATGATAAAACATTTCAAATGACCGCCAATGGAACTGTACGCGCTGTGGATGGTAGTGGCAATGTGCTCATGGAGCAATCGGTAGAAACAGGTGATGTTTTCCGCATGTGTCAGGTGAAAGACGCCCCCATTCAAGACTGGGTAAAACTAGCAGTGACCCGTGCGCGCGCAAGCAACACACCTGCGATTTTCTGGCTAGATGAAAACAGAGCGCACGATGCGCAAATGATTAAAAAAGTAAATCAGTATTTACCTGAGCACGATACAAACGGACTGGATATTTGCATAATGTCACCGACTGATGCAACTCGCGCCACCTTAGAGATAGTTAAAGAAGGTAAAAATGTTATCTCAGTCACGGGAAACGTGTTACGAGATTACCTCACTGATTTATTCCCGATTTTAGAATTGGGTACGTCAGCAAAAATGCTCTCAATCGTTCCGTTAATGAGCGGTGGTGGTCTGTTCGAAACAGGTGCAGGCGGATCGGCACCTAAGCTGGTTCAGCAGCTACTCACCGAAAACCATTTGCGCTGGGATTCTCTCGGTGAGTTTTTAGCGCTAGCCGCTTCTCTTGAGCACCTAGCAGTGAACTTCAATAATCCCAAGGCACAAATATTAGCTGATACTCTGGATGTGGCCACAAGTCGATTCCTTGAGAATAATAAATCACCCTCCTCTAAAGTGCGCGAGCTTGATAATCGAGGTAGTCACTTTTATCTTGCAATGTACTGGGCGGAGGCTATAGCAGCACAAACAACAGATACGGAGCTTCAAACCCACTTTGCATCTTTAGCCAAGACCTTAACCTCAAACGAGGACAAAATTGTTAATGAGCTAAATAATGCGCAAGGGCCAGCTGTGGACATTGGTGGTTATTATCTGCTTGATGCGCAAGCTGTTTCAAAAATAATGCGACCTAGTGTTACTTTTAATGAAGCGTTAGCAGCGATATAAAGCGCAGTTTTAAAAAATAATTTCAACAGAGCACTGAGTTATAAATTCGACTCAGTGCTTTTTTAGCTGCATTCTTTTTAAAAAATTATCTTCAATTATCCCCCTTATCCTTTTTCAATCTTCCAGTTTTAAAAATTCAACCATAGATTCTCATCAAGCCATTTAAAATTCAAAAATTGTTTGCATTGTTTCAATCAATGTAGCAACCTATCAATAAGCTTTTTTCATTCTCAATCAATAACATTAAGGGTTTTTATGATTAAGTTTTCACTCGTAATTTGTCTGTTATTACCCGCGATTTCCTGGGCAGGTTCTATAAATGATATTCGTCAGTCAACGGCTAAATGGAATCCGGAAGCGGTAGAAAAGGCACACGGGAAATTAGTTGTTATTTTGAATGACGATACAATCACCAAGGCTATTTACAAATCAATAGTGATAGATGGAATCTGTTCTTTAACTTGGTCAGATAAAAGTACATCGATGGATGATGTTGATAATATTTTGGTCATTAACAAAAATAAAGACCAGGGTTTAGTGTTTGAAGGTGGTAAAGCTGAATGCATTAAGTTAGGTGGAATAAAACAAGAAACGTCAGAACAACTATTATTCGAGAAAACCAGAGATTTCTAATTTAATAGTGACATTAATAATTTGCCTCTGACTAGTTTTCTGTTAAATGTCTGTGAAGCACAATGTTAAATTCGAATAATTTCAATCACCGCTAACACTAAAGTTTTATTTTGGCTTATTGATTCATTAAAAAACCATCATCTTTTAGCGAAATCAGTTTTCACTAACCAGCAGTTAAACGGACATAAAGCTAATGGACATACAACGATATATCACCGAATTTAAATCCCTCGCCCCCGCAGTCGATCATTGGTCTTTGCGTATTGTCGCTAACCATAGCGAATCACTCTCTGTTCGCCAAGGTATTGTACAACCGCCAGAACTAAGCCAAACCTGTGGTGCCCATTTAACGTTGATTCAAGGTGATGGATTTGCCTATGCTGCTACAAGCAATTTAACAAGAGATGGATTTAAACATATCATCGATAATGCATTACGCTGGCTAGAAAGTAGCAAAACCTTTGGTTTATTTTCAGCAAAGGATATTCCCCTACCCGCTCGCTCCGGAAGCTATCATTCTCCTGTTTTGCGACCATGGGAGTCCGTTACCTTAAGTGAAAAACTGGATCAATTACAAGAAATCAACAAGTGTTTAAAGATTAACGATTCAATAGTTGATTGGCAGGCACAGTTAAATCGACGAGTTGTTGATACTTATTTAGTGACCAGTGAAGACATTAACATATCCCAGACTTTTCATTATATCTACCCAGGTTATGAAGCCGTTGCCAATAAAGGTGCGCAGACACAGCAGCGAAGTGGCGGAGGCTGGGGTGCTGCCAAGCAAGGCGGATTAGAGCAACTGGCGAGTTATGATTTTCCACAATCAGCGCAAAGCACCGCCGAAGAAGCGCTGGCCTTAATTGATGCGCCACAATGCCCAACAGACGTATTATCCCTTTTACTAAAACCCAGTCAAATGATGCTGCAAATTCACGAAAGTATAGGTCATCCACTGGAACTGGATCGTATCCTTGGTGATGAAAGAAATTATGCCGGCACCAGTTTTGTTACACAAGATATGTTTGGGCATTACAAATATGGCTCAGAATTGCTCAATATCACGTTTGATCCAGGCCTTGTTAGCGAGCTTGCCAGCTATGACTTTGACGACGAAGGTACAAGCGCTGAAAAAGAATTTTTAATTCAAGATGGTATCTTACTTAAACCATTAGGCTCAGCAACATCACAAGTACGAGCTAAAATGGCTGGTGTTGCCAATGCACGGGCTTGCGACTGGAATAGACCAACCATGGATCGAATGGCAAATTTAAATCTAGAACCGGGTGACAAAAGTTTTTCTGATTTGATCGCGGGAATTGAAAATGGCGTATTAATGGATGCAAACAAGTCGTGGTCCATTGATGACAGCCGAAATAAATTTCAGTTTGGTTGCGAGTATGGTCGATTGATAAAAGACGGCGAATTAGCTGGTGTCGTAAAAAACCCAAATTACAGGGGTATTTCCGCTACTTTCTGGCGAGACCTTCAGGCCGTTGGTAATGCTGACACCTTTGAAATTTGGGGTACGCCTAATTGCGGTAAAGGAGAACCAAACCAGGTCATACAAGTAGGTCATGCTTCCCCAGCTTGTGTTTTTTCTAATGTCGAAATATTTGGGGGCGAATGATGCAAACTTATTTCCGTGAACTATCACAAAAAATGTTTCAGCTAATTGCAGGCAATGAAATAATATTACTTAATTACGCAGGCGAAGATTCCGATTTTGTACGCCTCAATCACAATAAAATTCGACAAGCCGGTTATGTCCGCCAGCAAGATCTCGATATAGATTTAATCATCGGTCAAAAGCAAACAAGTGCTGCATTACAGTTAAGTGGCAACCACGAAAGTGACATGACGCAAGTAAAAACACTTTTAAATCTGATGCGTGACCAAATCGAATTCCTACCAGATGATCCATACATCAATATATCAACAGAGATAAACAATACAGAAACACTGCAGGAAAATCAGTTGCCTGATCCAAATTTAGTGCTGAATGATGTTATCAATACAACAAAAAATCTTGATCTTGTTGGCATCTGGGCCAGCGGTAGCATGGCCCGTGGATTCGCCAACTCATTAGGTCAATTTAACTGGCATACTAATCATAATTTCAATTTCGACTGGAGTATTTATCATCACGATGATAAAGCGATTAAACAAAATTACGCCGGCTTTAAATGGGATCATGATTATTTAAATCAAAAAATCGCCTTTGCCCGAGAAACATTAAGCGTCCTAGAGAAACCAGCTATCAGTATAAAACCCGGTCAGTATCGAGTATTTCTCGCACCCAGTGCAATGCAAGAATTAATTAGCATGCTGAATTGGGGTGGATTTGGTTTGAAAAATCATCGTACTTTACAAACGCCATTATTAAAAATGATCAACGAAAAACAAACAATGCACCCCCATGTTTCTTTATTCGAAAACACTAGAGAAGGTGTAACGCCACCGTTTACTAAAGCAGGTTTTTTAAAACCCGATTCTATTTCCCTTATTAGCAAAGGAGAATATAACCATTGTATGGTGTCTCCAAGAAGTGGCAAAGAATATGACCAAGCGGTCAATTGCAGTAGCGAATATGCCGAATCGTTAGAACTCAGCGGTGGGAATCTTCATCAAGATCATATTCTAGAAAAATTAGATACCGGGATATTTATCAGTAATCTCTGGTATTGTAATTTCTCAGACCGTAATGCTTGCCGCATAACAGGCATGACCCGCTTCGCTTGCCTCTGGGTAGAAAATGGCAAGCCTGTTGCGCCACTTAATGTAATGCGATTTGACGAAAGTATTTATAATATTCTAGGAAATAATCTTGTTGATTTGACCACTGAACATGAACATATACTGGACTCAGGATCTTACCATCAACGTTCACAGTCCAGTTCGCGACTCCCCGGTGCTCTGGTAAATGATTTTCGATTTACACTGTAATTTATGGGCTTGAGTTATCTTTACAGCGAGTTTTAATGAATCGAAGGCCAAGCAGGTTTGTCGGTAGATGACATCGCAGAAAATTATTATGGCAACCGAACTGGAACACGATTGGAATCAGCAATCCGCGACTCGATGCGTCACAATACCTAGTTATTATCAAGAACCTACCCTGTGATCCACTTCACTTGAATATCCTGCTACATAGTTTAAACTTCAAAATATTATCAGCTTCCAATGCGAATTATCAGCATGGTTATTCATTTTTATTTATTAAAGGTTTTAAAAAAATGCCACTATACCAAAATGAAGTTGGCCCATCTAAATCATCTAAACTATATGTCTGGTCAGAGAAACAAGGAGCCACCAGCAAAAAGAAGGCGGTAATAACTGCACATGGCGGGGCTGCAAGTAGTAGCGGTATGGGAAAAGCACCAGACTGCACGTTGATTTTTTATTCTCCGCACGGACACATCCTGAACGACCCGTCACTAGAGGGCATTATTGCTGGTTTGGTATTACCTTGTGGGGACGCTATTAACTCAAAAATGTCTCCCGATTATGAACTCGCCAAATACACAGACACAACGGGAAAAGTAAAACACAATAAAGCAGGAGAAACTTATGCTACCGTTGGTCAACTCAATGATCGTTTTGCGAGCGCGCACAAAACACATACGAGTCAAACTGAAATGTTAACCGATATGGTACTTGATAACGATAACTTACTACCTCAACTACAACAACAAGCCACCTTGTCCGACATGTATGATGGTCTTTCCATGGATATTATCACACTGCGCAATCGGTTCTGGCACTCTAGCCCAAAACTTTCTGAAGTGTTAAGCCTTTTATGGCAATACAATTTTAAATACGACGAAATTCACTGCAATTTTTGTCGCGGCGGCGGTGCTGGTTATTCGCCAAAAAAAGCTGATTTAATGAAATGATTTTTATCACTGCCCATCAGTCAACAAGACTGAAGTCAGACTCAATCGAGTCTGACTTCAGTTTCTTTACAAAACAATGAGTGTTACAACAAAAATCATCCTTCGGGTAGCGTATTCACCTGAGCGATCCGACAGCATCCCAATGTTAGCTATCACCTTCATATCTATCCATTAAGTGTCTCACTAATCCACTACGTACAATATCATCGCGCTCAAATTGATGAACATATACGCTAGGCAAACCTTTCACCCGCGAAACGGCATCTTGCAGACCATTCGGCCCTCGTATGTCACTTTGTTTTATGTCACCATTCACTACGACTTTGCAATCATTCCCAATACGGGTAAGAAACATTTTCATTTGAGATATTGTCGTGTTTTGCGCCTCATCTAGGATCACAAATGTTCTACTGCTAAATGTTTTTCCTCTCATAAAAGCTAAAGGTGCAGCAACGATACGTCCATGGCGAAGATTATATTCTACTGTTCCGGACCCAAGTCGTTCATTTAAAATGTCTCGAAACGCATCAATATAAACTGAGAATTTTTCATCGAGTGCGCCGGGTAAAAAACCTAGCTGCTCCCCTGCTTCAACAGCTGGTCTGGTTAATATGATTCTATCAATTTTTCCAGACTCTAACGCTTCAGCAGCCAAAGCCCCTGCACAATAACTTTTACCTGTCCCAGCTGGGCCAATACCAAAAGTGAGGCAATTTGTTTTTATTGCATTTATATAGTGCGATTGAGCTTCAGTTTGAGGTCTTAGTGGAGTTTGACTACGTTGAGTAGTATACGCAGTACCAGTATGGGGAGAGGAGGAAGAGTGAAGTTCGAAAACATTTTCATTTTCTGAACCATGCCCCCTAGAAACTTTATTTCGAGAATTTTTGGATTTTCTCCCGTCATTTTTATTACAATTTACAGCGCGCTTTGCTTGAGATTTTTTAGACATCGACAACGTACTCCTAAGTCAAAAGTTAAAATTTAAAATTTTTCAATGCTAATTTTAAAATTCGTTTCGCCCGTTTCAATTTTTTAGAATATTACTCCTTCTCTTTAACAATTGGGTAGTCGTGATTTAAACCATTAAAAGTAAATATACATTTTACGTGCCGGATTTACATTGGCACCCTATAGTTCACCCCAAGCTCAGTAAACACATACCTCTTGGCACATTCTCACTTACTTAAAAAAATATATTTTAGAGGTATTATAGCCTGCTCTGCAATACCATGACGTCGTGTTAGTCATTATTTCATGAAATTTACAATCTCAAAACAGATAATATTTTAGATTGAATTGTATTTTTAATTTGGTATATTAATAGAAATGTAATATCTATCTCTGCTCAAAGAAAGTCAGGTTTAGGAATATTGATTTTTTTATGAAAAGTATGCGTCACATTAAATAACTCTAGAGAGTCATTAGTAATATGATGCTTAAATGCAGCATCAATATTCAACCATCGAGCTATATGATCCTGCCTCAAACCCACTTCAATTAAAGCCTCTTTGAGCAAGGCGTGCCGCACTTCAAATAATTCATCCGTAATAAACATGTGTAAGTGTGCGTATCTTGGCGGCCTGCCAACATAACTCACTTTACTGCCAAACTTTTCACTCATAAATGCAGTTTGTTGATTTTCAATTAATAATCTATTATGATTTTCAAAATATTTTTTTAGCCATTCATGAGCATAGACTTTATCATAAAATACTTCGTGCACTTTCTGAATTATTTCCAGACCGCCAATTTCATAAAATAATTTTGCTTTCATATTTACAGTTTCATTTTATAGCAGTAGTATTGCTCGATAATTGTGCGTGTTAATCAACCTTGCCAGGCTAATCTATCTCCACCCTACTTTCTTAGCCCACTCTAATTCTTTTCGTTTATGTTCATGAAAATCTAAGGGTGGCCCACCTCCTTCAGTATCAATTTTATTGAGATGTAATCTAGTCGCCTCTTCAATAGAAATAATATCCAAAGTCATTCTTCTTTCGTTTGCTAACTCAATGTCATCAACATTTGTCAAAAACTCACCCTTTTCACTCCAGTCAAACAACATTCCGTATTTTTGAGGCTTACCTTGATTAAATAAAATTCTATCTTCTAAGCAAGCCTCATGAATCGGCAATGCTTCATTTTCGACAACAGCTATTTTTACGAATTCTAGAAATTTTTTCTGTAAAGCTGGCTTACTAATTGAGTTCTGCGCTATTACAATCGCGGCATCTGCGCCATCGGTACCTACTAGTGATTTACCTGGCCAACCATATTCACTTACAATTTCATTTAATTTTTCAGCATTCTCGATGTGAACTTTTTCGATTTCTTCGTTATAACCATCATAAAGCGAACCGTCGCCCAAGGCCTTCTTTCTTAATTCAGCGTCCTTGTTCATTAAGTTTAATAATAACTCGCTCAAATTTTTATTCATCAATACATTTCCTTGTCTAATGCGTTTTTAGGCCTTAATATTTTACATCGAGCGTTTTCGTCAGCGTAATTTTATTGCTATAGATAGCAGTAGTACAAAGAGACCTGTTTCCAGGTGAGGTCCGCCCTCTAGGGCGACGCTCACCACTTTTTATTATCACACCATAACACAAAAGGTGCGGAGCAAGACCTAAGCTTCAAAGCACTTAAGTGTCAAATGTGAGGTCTGACTACTCGCGACACGCTGAATAACATATTGTGGTGAAGCTAGAATAATAAACCTGGAGAGTCTGGTCTAATTATTTTCTTCTGCTCAAAACTACAGCATCCAACCCACTCATAAACCGTTCATAAACCGTTCAGGTTCACTGAATCATAATGCATAAAATATATTGAAAATACACTTTAAGTATTTATCGTTATTTAGCCTTCATATCGGCTTTGTTTGATGTATGACGTAAACACGAGGAATTAATAATGACAATATTGAGATCTACAGTAGTTAGTACCATTATGCTTTTCACTTTTACTTCACCAGCTTTTGCAGACTTTGGCAGTTTCGTCCCTCTCCCTTACTCAGTACCTGCCCCAAAAGATAACCCAAGTACACCGGAAAAAATTAGCCTAGGAAAACAACTATTTTTTGACGCGCGGCTCTCTGTTGATGGAACCGTATCTTGCAACTCATGCCATGATGTTCAGGGTAACGGCACTGACAGTCGCTCAACTTCAGTTGGGGTTAAAGGTCAAATTGGTGGTCGCTCAGCACCGTCGGTATGGAACGCGGCTTTCCTTAGTGCGCAAATGTGGGATGGTCGTCTACCAACATTAGAAGACCAAGCAAAAGGCCCAATCCTTAACCCTATTGAAATGGCAATGCCGCACCCGGACGCAGCAGTAAGCCGCATCTCATCTATACCAGGATATGCAGAACAATTTGCAAAAGTATTTGGTGGCGAAACGCCAGTCACGTACGATAATATCGCCAGAGCAATCGCGACTTATGAAAGAACATTAATCACACCTAACAGCCGGTTTGATCAATACCTTCTTGGAAACTCGGCAGCGCTAACCCGAAAAGAACAAAACGGCATGGAAACATTTCGTTCACTAGGATGCCATCGATGCCATCGAGGCCCAGCAATGGCTGGCCCTAAATTAGCGAACGGACAAATTTTCTTACAATGGTTCCCCGCTTTTCCAAACCCGTACATTGACGAGTTCAAACTGACTGAAGACCTGGGATACAACAATGGCAAAGAAGATGAGCTTGAAGTTAGACGTGGAAAATGGCGCGTACCTTCATTGCGAAACATTGCCAATACTGCACCGTATTTTCATAATGGCTCAGTAAAATCCTTAGACAAAGCAGTACGCGTAATGGCTAGATCACAATTAAATCGTGAACTTAGCAATTACGAAGCCGACGTTCTTGTTGCATTTTTGAAAACATTAACAGGTGAATACAGCATTCAAGCTACGCCAATGCTTCCGGCTGATATGAAAGTTTCTTTGAAAGAGTAATTAGCTTTAATTTAACACGTTATCTCTCACTACAAGGTGAAAAATACATTTACCTTGTAGTGATTTACGTTTTATTCGCTCATAACGTTATTAAGTAACGGAAATAGTTTCAATTCAACTTGATATTTTCACGCACAACCATCAAATACAAACCAAATAAAATAGCTAACAAAATATAGATTCTGCTTAAGTTTTCTGATTAAACTCAAAATCACTACACCCAAAAAAACAAAGTTAATTAACATATTTCTTCGCCAATATTTTCGATAAAATGATTTTCCTGTAAATGGCTACCCGTGGCTCCTCTTGAAATTACTAGCTGCCATGTGAAATCATCATTAAAAAACAATCTCTAGAAAACTCTATCCTAAAGCCCATAACGCCAAGCATCTGGGTATCGCATATACCTCATTTATATTTAAATAATCAGTTACCTTGCTATAACTAATGAAAAAACAAATGATACAAATCGTGCATTATTCGCGCAACGAATAACGGTGCGTTTCATGCTGTACTAATATTGTATTATAAAACTTATGAGCTGCCTGTCAGGTTCTATATGGATAGGAGGTTTCTTACGCATAATCTTTGAATCTAATGGAGAGTAATTAAATGAAATACATAAATATAAGCACGGCAGTCCTTGTCGTGTCGATTTTCTCGAGTACGGTTTTTGCTGAAGAGGAGCCAAAGAATTTAAAAGAAGTTATGCAACGAATTGAAGTAAATATGTCAAAAATAGTAGGTCATATCATGAGAGAAGAGTTTTCTGATATCGCAATTGCTGCTGAAAAAGTAGCTGTACATGATGAGCCGCCACTATCACATAGATTAAAAATGATTGCAGAACTTAAGACAGATTTTCCCGACTTCAAAAGTCACGATGACGATGTGCATTTGAACTCAGTTGCCATGCAAGAAGCTGCCGAAAAGAAGGACTTAAAGTCGATAATTGAGTCTTACGGAAAGACCCTTCAAAGTTGTAACAATTGCCATACAAAGTATAGAAAACGTATACAAAAGCTAAAATTCTAAAACTTAAGAACGCGAAATTGGGGTATATAGGCCGAAAGAGCAACCCCAAAACGGAAATTATCTTTAATTTTAAAGGCAGGGCCTGAATGATTTATCGATAAATAGCCTGACTGAGTTGACAGCCCCTTATGAATTTCACACCTAGCAGGTGAGCATATTCACGACGCTTTTTGAGTCGCTCGATTGCATGTGTAAGTGAAAGATGAATAATTCTTTATATTGGTTGCCCTCTGCCAAATTTAAAAAGTGAGACCTCATATTTCAGAGGCCTCACTTTTAAGTGACTTACTACTAATTAAAGAACTAGATATTTCCCCTGACGCGGCGGGTTAGTACCAATAATCCAGAAACAATAAAAATAAACCAACTCAACGAACCGCCACCGCCGTCATTACCAGAGCTAGCATCTGATTCATTACCTTCATTTTTTTCTGAAGGCAAAGTTGCTACTGTGATTATAATTGTGGCAGTGACTTGTTTCTCATTACCGGCATCATCTATTGCAGTAAAAGTGATTACAGTTTCGCCGATAGGTATAGTCGGAGGCAGATCCGAAGTTTGAACCGTAACTTGACCAAAATTATCACTAACCACAGCGCTATCTAAAAACTGTTGAACCTGCTCGTCATCAATTGAGATACCGTTGCCGTCATTCGAAATTAAGTGAATATTTTGTGGTATGGTAATTTCTGGTGGTGTTGTATCAATGTAAATCACAGTAATAGTTGAAAAGCCTTCCGTCATATTGCCGCTCGTATCATATGCGTGAAACTTAACTTGTGATTCCCCTAATGGTAAGCTGCCAAGCGATTCCGATCCAGTGCCAGAAACAGCTACATTGTCAGTTGCTGTAACACTAACCAAGAATTCTTGGACCCTAGGATCATCAAAAGAAATTGCATTGCCATCTAATGAGATCAAAGTGATAGGTTCAGGTACGAGTATCGTTGGAGCTTCTAAGTCATCAGGAACAAAAACCCTGATGGAGCGCGATTCATAACTAGAGTTACCGGCTGAATCGGTTGCTGTGTAACTAATAGTATAAGAATCTGCAACCAAGGTATTTACGGTCCCACTAACAATCACAGAAAGTGCATTGTCTACATTATCTGTCGCAGTTGCGCCAGGGTCAGTAAACTCTGTTCCAGCTTCAATTGCTATATTCTTTTCGCCGAGAACAGTAATAACGGGAGCTGTTTTATCAACAACATTAACTGTTCTAAAGAGTTCAGTCGCTCTATTACCAGAAAAATCCTTTACATTATACGTCACCGTATATGTACCTACTTTACTAGTATCGACAGGATTGTCTATTTCAACGACTAGGTTTTTATCCGTTTGATCATATGTGCGAACGCTTTGATCAACATACCGTGTATTTTGAATAACATCAATTTCAGCCGGCCCATTAAGAGACATTATAGGTGCTGTCGTATCTGGATAGATGATCACTTTTTGCGCAGCAGTCGCTGTATTGCCGTTCGCGTCTGTTGCTGTCCAAGTCACAATGGTTTCATTTAGGGGGAAACCGCCTTCAGGCGCATCATTAGTAACCGTTACATTAAATAAATCTGTAACTGATGGCTGCTGTAATGATACCGCTGTGGTTTCTCCTGATACATCGTAAAGAATGTCGGGAAGCTGTGAAGAAAATACCGGCAGAGTGGTGTCTTCAAGTATTATTGTGCGAACAATTTCTGCAGCTTCGTTACCCGATGCATCTGCAACATTATAAGTGATTGTGAACTCGCCTACATTATTAGTATCGATAAACGTTCCTGCAACAACAGCTCTAGTATGAGCTTCCCGATCTACTGAGTCGGTAATAGTGACAAAATCATCTGAATAGTCACTACCAGCTTCTAGTCTGATTTCCCTATCACCATTCAAAGTCATTTGCGGAGCAGTGCTGTCATAAATTATAACAGTCTGTTGATATGGTTCTGCTGTGTTACCAGCGCTGTCGGTAGCGATCCAGTTAATGGTGTGCTCACCTACTGGGAGATAAGAATTTCCTTGTAAACGTATATAAGTTTCACCATTGTTATCGCTAGCGGTCACCAGCGCCATTTCATTACTGATATATGTCATCCGTGATGTTGCTTCTACTTCAAAACCAACTGGTAAACTATCGTCGTAAACAGGAGGAACAAAATCCGGTGTTAAACGAATAACGTTAGTATTCGTTGTATATAATCCATTGTTACCAACAACATAAATACCACTGTCAGTATTACGGACGATGACGTCAAAGTTAGAATCAAATGGATGGTAAGGAGGAGTTTGCCAGTTTATACCGTCGGTACTAAATATGACATAACCATTATTTCCTGTAGCAATATATTGCCCATAGGCATTATCATAGATGATACTTTTTAAAGTAGAAGAAGGTTGATCCAGCGTTCTTAATATCCAGGTTACACCATCTTCACTGGTTTCGATTCCCTTGTTGCCAACGGCGAAAAATAAGTTGTCTACAGGATTATAAATAACATCATAAAATTCGGACGAACCATTACTGTAATTTGCTGCTGTCCAATTCAATCCATCATCGCTGTATTGGATTTTCCAATAATCGGCTACAGCAACAAAGCGACCTGTGGTTTCGTTAACAGTAACTGCAACCATGTTACCTGGTAAGCTGAATTGTTGCCAATTCCCCCCGCCTATTTTAGCGTAATTCATAGATCCTACAACGACGAATGTATCTGAAATTGGGCTATAAGTGATATCATTAAAAAAGGCTTGGGTTAAACTACTGCCTTGTTCG
>JAOTSL010000246.1 GCA_029864945.1 Gammaproteobacteria bacterium | reverse complement strand
AGAACTAAGAACTAAGAACTAAGAACTAAGAACTAAGAACTAAGAACTAAGAACTAAGAGAAAAATACAATATCTATTAAAATAGACACATTTCAGTATCGATATCGACATTCTAAACCCTAAATTAATGATTTTCACGTTTTTGTCGATTTTTTATATAATTGTATGATGTGACTGATTAAATATGAAATACCGTCTTTTCTGCCAAAAAAGATGAATATGCTGAATAATTACATACTTTTCTGTCAACCATTTCACGACTCATACGTTAAAACACTTATAAGTCATACCCAAACAGACCTTGAAACATGTTAAAACAGGTTGAAAATAAACCCGGTGAAAAAATGCGACTTAAATTAAAAACACATTTAACAAGAACCCAATTTGGAGCTCTAACGACCTTCACACTAAATAGCAAAGCCCTTTAATAAAGTGCAACTTGAGCAGTTTATTGAACAATCCGAACAACGCGCGTATCAGACGGCACTTTACGCCACCCGAAACTCGGAAGACGCGCTTGATATAGTACAAGATGCAATGATGAAACTGGCTCAGCAATATAGCGATAAGCCATCAGTAGAATGGGGACCGTTGTTCCACAAAATATTGCAAAGCAAAATTCACGACTGGTATAGACGAAGAAATGTACGCCAAAAATGGATTGCGTTAAACCCCTTCTCTATTGGCGGAGGGGCTACTGATGGAGGATCTAATGGTAACCAGTCTTATGACGGCGATTCAAATAGCGACCCTATTGAAAATGCAGCTGAACTAAAAAATACCAAACCCGATGATAAACTGGCGCAATCAAGAGCGATGAATGTATTAAATGACGCGGTGCAAAACTTACCGCAACGTCAACAACAAGTCTTTTTGCTTCGCACTTGGGATGGACTTAATGTTGCTGAAACTGCTTCTGCCATGGGGTGTTCTCAGGGCAGTGTGAAAACGCATTACTCTCGGGCCGTGCACAAACTTCGTGAATTACTGGAAGATCATATATGAACGATTCATTTGAAAACAAACTTATTGCCTTATCCGAAAAGACGTTCAATAAGCAGCTTCAAAACATTGATGAGGACGTATTGCAACGGCTTCGACAGTCCAGACAAAATGCCGTAGAAGTAGCACAAATGCAGGTAAAAACAAAAAGTAATGCTATTACAGTCAGCTTTCCTTCCTGGCTTTCACCTGTCAGTACAGCAACGGCGTTTGCGAGCATTGCACTCATCGCCTCATCCTTATGGATACAGCCAGTAATTCAAGCTGAATTAACTGCATCACCACTGGAGGACATATCAATGCTGATGACATCTGACGAATTTGAATTGTATGAAAATCTGGATTTTTATATCTGGCTAGAAGACGAAGATAATGCCAGTTAACTTTCATTTATTTTTTTTAATTGTACTCGGCTTGATCTTCAGTATTAACATTTCAGCCGAAGAGAAAATAGAACAACCGGATCTGGCACTTCTGGAATTTTTAGGTAGCTTTGAAACACCAGATGGTAAATGGGTAGATCCAATGGAAATTGAAGAAATGTTAGACCAAACAGATAAGAATAATTTCAATCAAAGCGAACAATCAGAGGCTAAAGATAATGAATAATGTATTACTAATAACCTTGTTATTAACTGTCAGCTGCACTCTGTTTGCCAACGATAATGATTGGAATAGGCTTGATAAGCAACAGCAAAACCTTTTATCACCGTATCAGAAACAATGGAATGATTTCCCCGCGAACAGGAAAGACGCCATTTTAAAAGGTGTAAAACAATGGAAAACACTTAATCCATCAGAAAAAAAACAGGCCACTCAGCGCTTCAAAGAATGGAAAGAGCTGCCCGCCGCACGTCAGTCAAATATCCGAGCGAGATTTAATACCTTCTCAAATATGGATCCACAGGTTAGAAATGAAATTCGTGGAAAATACATCAAATTTAAAAAGCTATCACCGGAACGAAAACAATCGCTAAAAAGCCAATGGCGTAACTTCTCTCCTGCACAAAAAAGAAAAATGCTACAGAAACGAAAAATGGTGAGAAAACTTAATCAACGCAAGCGTCATTTGATTCAAAAGAAAAAGGAACATAGAAAGAATCGAAAAAATAATTAAATACGATATTTTAAAATGGAAGAGAAATACAGGTATCCAGCAAAACTAACTGGCGTCTAAAACTGCCCGCTCTTTTACTAAATTAGGAATATTAACTGTCCGATTATCTGGGATAGTTTTCATGAGGACGGCAATGTAATTATTTTGCGCTTATGATCCAAGTCTAAATAACGATATAATCAATTCCATGAAAATCATCATTCAAGTCATTAGCATTGTATTTAACCTACTTACCCCATCACTTTTATTTGCTATCGATAATGATACTGCACCGTCGTCGTCCATCACAATTAGCACTGGTCGTGACTCTGACAATAATATAAACAGGCAAATTCAGTTATTTAAAGAACTGTCTTCATATCAACAGATCAGCGCTGGATATGGCGAGTCCACCTCTGATACCTCTCTGTTAAATACGACTCAGCAATTTGTAAGTATCGCAACAGACCCTTATAAAACATTCAGCATTGGCGCGGAGTATAGTTTTTGGGGCAAAAGCAGGGCGCTAGAAACACGGGCGTTAAAAAGTGATTTATTTGTTAATATTAATGAGTGGGGCTTTAGTTTCAGCCCGCAACTGAATGTTGCTACGTTTTACAGTGAGAATGGCAACAGTAAATTTGATCTCTATTCACAAGGGGCTTCATTTTCTGCTAACTACTACGGTTTAGAGAATTACTTCTTTAGCGCTAATTATTATATAAACAGATTTTCTGACGATCCTTTTTCCTTGAGCGACCAGGCACAAAAAGACCTTGTAATTGACCGAGTTTCCGAAAGCGCTCAACTGCTCATGAGCGGGCTTGAAAAATATTACACAGGTGCATCCTTAGGACGGTTTTTTGACTGGGGCAGTGTCGAAATAAGCTGGGCTGAAAGCAAATCCGCATTTGTTGAGGGAAAAAACCACACCACCTCGATTTTACTAGACTACGAGGTCAACAAACGACTGAGTTTGAATATTATTGCAGCACGACTAACCTCATCAACTGATAGTTACAGCTTAAATTCAGTTGATATTGGCCTGACAGTTCAATGGTAATTTGTATGGAGTTCACTGGTAGTTTATATAGAGTTCACTGGTAATTTATATCAGGCATTTTTCTTTTCATAATTAACCCCCTCTTTGTCAACCAAACCCAGATCACTGCGTTAAACATCTTAAGACACACGATAACTGTCATTTAAGGTCAAATATCAATTTATAAAAAGGTTTAAGGGAAATACGATGAAAAATATAAAACGAATATTTAATTGTTACCAACCAAAGCGTAACTGGCTCGCACTACTCATTACCATTGTCGGCTTATTTATGCTGTCAGCCTGTCAACATACAACCGATTCAGAAGATGCCGGTGAACTCACCATTGAACTTACCGATGCTGAAGGTGACTTCAGCACCTATACTGTTGATGTTTTATCCATAACGCTAACAAAGCAGGATAATACGGTTGTTGAAGCTTTACCCGAAAACACCCGCGTTGATTTTGCACAATATGTTGAAATGAGTGAACTATTAAGCAGCTCAACGGTGCCATCAGGTGTCTACACTTCGGCAACACTGACTCTTGATTACAGCAATGCTGAAATTTTTGCTGAAAACGCAAACGGCGATAATATTCAAGTAGCCAGTATTCTTGATGAAAATAACCTAGCAGTAACCACACTTAGCACTAAAGTAACATTTGATGACCGAAATCGTTTACGGATCGTACCCGGTGTACCCGCGCACCTAAGCCTAGACTTTGATTTAAAAACATCTAACGTTGTCAGTTTTGATATACCAACCGCCCCTATTTTAACTGTTTCACCAATTCTCAATGCTAGCCTTGAACCAGACCTAGATAAAACGCATCGCGTACGTGGCCCGCTGAAAAAAGTAGATTTGGAAAATAGCAGCTTCGATTTAATCATCCGTCCTTTTAATCATGGTTTTAATCATAAGCGTGAACATTTTGGAAACTTACGCGTCATTATTGATGAAAACACGGCATTTGAATTAAATGGAGAGAGCTCAACCGGAAATGATGGTCTTGTTTCAATGGACACACTGGAAAAATTAACCGCTATTATCGTTGTTGGTGATATAACCATGCGACCTAAACGTTTTCATGCAACAGAAGTATATGCAGGTTCCAGCGTACCAGGCGGTGATATGGACGTTGTTAAAGGCATTGTACTTAGCCGAACAGACAACACTTTTGTTGTAAAGGGTGCAACGCTGATTCGTACTGGCGGCAGTTTATTATTTAACGATGAAGTAACTGTAACAATCGACACCTCAACAATGGTTAAACGAGAGAGGGATGAAAGTGATTACGCGATTTCTGATATTTCAGTTGGTCAGAAAGTAACAGCTTTTGGTGCATTAAACGATGACACCGCTAATCCTGCACTCGATGCATCAACTGGGTTGGTTAGAATGTTAATCACTTCAATT
>JAOTSL010000245.1 GCA_029864945.1 Gammaproteobacteria bacterium | reverse complement strand
TGAAGAGCATCATAATATTAAGTTCACTCGTCAGGCGCTTCAGGCTGCGGCAGAGCTAGCAGATCGTTATATAACCGATAGGCAGCTACCAGATAAAGCAATTGACGTGATAGATGAAGCGGGTGCATTACAGCGGATATTGCCTGTGTCAAAACGTAAGAAAACCATTGGCATTGGTGATATTGAAGATATTATTGCAAAAATTGCACGAATTCCGCCTAAATCAGTTTCAAGCTCAGATACAGAATTGCTTAAAAATCTGGATCGCAATTTGAAAATGGTGGTTTTTGGTCAGGACGAAGCAATTTCTACATTAGCTACCGCCATTAAATTGTCTCGCTCAGGATTGCGTGACGAAGATAAGCCAATTGGTTCATTTCTTTTTGCCGGGCCTACAGGTGTTGGTAAAACAGAAGTAACCAAACAACTGGCAAGCGCAATGGGTATCGAGTTGATTCGATTTGACATGTCAGAGTACATGGAGCGTCACACGGTTTCACGATTAATCGGTGCGCCTCCAGGTTATGTTGGTTTTGATCAGGGTGGTTTATTAACCGAAACAGTTCACAAAACACCACACGCTGTTTTGTTGCTTGATGAAATTGAAAAGGCGCACCCTGATGTATTTAATCTGCTATTGCAGGTGATGGATCACGGTACGTTAACAGACACAAACGGTAGAAAAACGGATTTTAGAAATGTCATTATCGTAATGACAACAAACTCCGGTGCGGAACTTATTTCACGTAAATCCATGGGGTTCACTGAACAGAATCATGCAACTGATGGAAATGAAGCGATCCAACAAACGTTTACACCTGAATTCCGTAACCGTCTTGATGCGACTATCAGTTTCTCTGCGCTTAATGCCAGCACCATAACTAACGTGGTCGACAAACTCCTTATTGAGCTTGAGGTTCAGCTGGAAGCTAAAGGCGTTACGATAGATGTAACACGTGAGGCGAAGCAGTGGTTGGCGGAAAATGGCTATGACAAGCATATGGGGGCGCGACCAATGGCACGGTTGATTCAGGATAATCTGAAGAAGGAGTTGGCAAACGAGCTGCTATTTGGTGAGTTATCAGGTGGTGGGCACGTTGTTGTTAATGTCGTTGACGATAAATTAACATACGAATATGAATCTGAGAAGGTAACACTCTAACGATTAACCTTGGTTTTTAAAAGGTAGAAAACAAAAAAGCCGGATTAAAATCCGGCTTTTTTTATAAATCGTAAAAAATAAAAACGTTACTTCTGGCCTATAGTTAGCGCATAAGTAAGCAGTTCGTTTTTATTTTGCACGATACGAAATTCGACCTTTTGTTAAATCGTAAGGTGTTAATTGAACTGTCACCTTATCACCTGTCAGTATTCGAATATAATTTTTACGCATCTTGCCTGAAATATGTGCGGTAACAATGTGCCCATTCTCCAGCTCTACGCGAAACATGGTGTTAGGTAGCGTATCAATTACCGTACCTTCCATTTCAATATTTTCTTCTTTGGCCATAATTTCTCTCAGTGAATCTGTGAATGTGTATTTAGCGACTTAGAATAATTATTGTGCGACACGAGTAACTTCATGAAAAACCACAACATGCCAAGGATGATCGCTAAATCTTACGCTGTCTCTCAGGCACCTACCGGCAGCTAATAACAGCATTATTTCGTTGGAGCGGCATTATACCTACCTTGTATAGCAAGTACCAGTACCGCACTGTATTTTATACCCATTCTCCGTAATCACTTAAAATCACTTTACGGATATTTTTGCCCAATATTTGCATTTAATATCAAATAATCGCTATTAAACCGGATACTGTACGATATGATTTTAAAAAAAGCAGGATATTCTAACCAGTTACGAAAAACACTTCACGTTGTATCTGAGCAAAAAACAGCATTTACGATAGAGTCATCCGGGTTGGAGGGAGATGTTCTAGTATGGCAAGATGCCCTTTACGAAGGCCCTATATTGGATGAGGAGTCTTTAAATGGGTTGTCGGCTATGAGAGCAGATTATTTTTCTCGGCTAGGCTGGGGGGATTACAGCGATATTTTGGCTTTGTTTAGCCAGCGCAACCAGATTATTTCAAACTTTCTTCAATTTAATGAAATAGTACTTTGGTTTGATAGCGGTTTAAACAATCAATTGCAAATGATTCAGCTTATAAACTGGTTTTCAAAGCAGCAAACTCGTCATGTGGTTATTTCTATTGTTAGCACTAGTAGACTAGCTGATGTTATCGGCTTTGTAGATTTTGCATTGCTGAAAGAAACACAGCTAGAAAAATTGTACCGAAAGAAAACCGAACTAACAAATTCCCAAACTGAGCAATGTAATCAAGCATGGCGCGCTTTAACCTCAAAGACACCGGTTAATTTACTTAAATTTTTCCCTCGCGACATGTCATCCATGCCGTATTTAAAAAACGCTATTTTGCGTTTCGTGCAGCAGTTTCCGTCAAAAAAAAATGGACTTTGTAAAACCGAACAATTAATCATTCACGCTATAAAAAACAAGCGTAATTCTCAAGACGATATGGAACAAATATATCTCAATGTACAAGGCAAAGAACCTATTCCATTTATGAGTAGAGCAATTTTTTACGCCTATATGCAAAAGTTAATAATGAGCCCGCATCCATTAATCGAAAAACGCATAATAGAGCAAACCGAAGCACTGCAAATGACTGAAGAGGATGAGATTCCGGCAGAAGTAGTGGTTGCTCAAGAGTATGAGCTAAAGCTCACTAAAATATCCGGTCAGGTAACTAATAACTGGGTTGACTGGGTTCAGGTAAACGGCATTGATCGCTGGTTAGGTGGAGTACATTTGCGTGAAGGTAATATATGGCGTTATAACGCTGAAACACGGCAGTTAATGAAGACTTATGTTTAGTGAAATATCTCGTTATTCGAAAATATAATTTATTGCGCGGATATTAACTTTACGCTACACAGATCCCGTATCGCGGTAAAATATCATGGACGATATAATAACGATGCAACTGCAATGCATCGTGAAATAATTTCCAGTCACTTTTTAAAAAATCAGGATTATAGATGAACTCATTAGGGTTTAAGTCTTCATCAGAATCAAAATCCAGCTCAACTTCTTTTTCTTTACCAATGGCTTTATATTTCCAGGAAGATGTACCTTCTGTAATATAATCTATTTTCTTAGCATCAAAGCCGAGTTTCCCCTCCTCAATATCTTTTAGCCATAGTTCGTTTCTTTTTTCGCTGTCTTTATCTGTAAATCCGCGAAGGCGCTCAAGTATCCTCGATTTATTTTCATCTGACATTTCCAGTGAATCATCTTGAAAACCTAAGTACCGACGATATGTTTTATATAAATTGGTTGCTGCTTCAAGAAATAATACGGCATTGTCTCGATTAACTGGCTTTCCCTGCCAATCGGTGTATGACCATTTTAAATAAGGAAGATCAGGATGACTTAGTGCAGCACCATGGCCTAGAGGACTGATATCTGAAACCATTTTTGATGCAGTGCTATCAAACATATCCCCAAACAGTGTTTTTAATCGGGAAATGATATTGTCATCGGCTTTAACTTCATCTTCATCTTCATCTGCAATATTAGAAATACTATTGATCTTATGCGTTATTCCTGCAAACCCCTGATGAGCCCAAGTGTCAACATAAACGTGCGATGTAATACCAAGTAAATGTAGCGAGTAGGGTTTATCTTTGTGAGAGATGCAACTGGAAACCATGTCTTGCGAAACAAAACTATTTGGTCTACATACGATTTTTTCAATAAAGCTGCCATGAGGATCCTGCCCTGAAGGCAGCCCACCATTACCGGGTAAAAAATGAAAAGGTATCCAAGCGTAGTGGTTGGCTAATTCATCAAAATTACGGTAGTCGAGCATTTTGTGAGCCGACGACACGCGATTATACATTGCACCATTATCAAATTTAATACTGCCCTGATTTGTCGCGTCATCAACATATTGTGAAGAATAAGCAATTATGTGTGCATCACTATGTTCAAAACCTGCCATACGCGCAATCGTGTATGTGACACCAAAATGAAAATCAATTTGCATTAACTAATGCCTTTGTAGCTGTTCAGCTTGCTTAGATTTTAGATTTTGTTCCTGAAACAGCGGCATTTCGCACAGAATGGGAGAGCATATAGATATATGTTACCGATTGAGTACGAAATGCCTCTTTTCTGGCGCAAAAAAGTATTACATCCCTTTCTATAATATAAAGGGGATTTTATTGCGTTCTATTTGATTCTTTATTTAATCGTTAATGTGGTCAGCAATCCTTTCAGCTAAAGCTGCAATTGTTTTTGAGGGATTTAGTCCAACAGCAACTGGAAAAATAGACCCATCAGCAACATACAACCCCGGATACCCAAACACCTCGCCTTTATGATTAACAACCCCGGTAGATGAATCGCTTCCCATTTTACAGCCGCCTAATGCATGGGGCGTTACTAGGTCTTTTAAATACTTCCAACTTGCTGGAACCAGCGGTACACCACCAGTGGCTTCAGCTAACTGTTTGTGCATATCAACCATAGCTT
>JAOTSL010000053.1 GCA_029864945.1 Gammaproteobacteria bacterium | reverse complement strand
GTTTTGTATTTGCACCTTGTTGAGTAAGGAGAAATGACGTTGGTGTGGCGCTATCGCATCTTTCCTGTTTATCAATAACTGAGTTGTAACAAATATTAGATGCCTCACTATCTTGCTGCTCAATGCTTGATTTGAATAGGTACGTTTGTGTAAACGTAAATCCCAATGACAATTTATCAAAGGGCGAATAGGTGATGCCCAGTATGGGTTTTACACCATATTCTTTTAATGAAAAATATTGATTTGAAATATAAAAGGGTGGTTGATCTACCAAGTTTTCGTTGGCTATGCCATCAGTGGCTAATTGATATATTTGATTGAAAATCCGCTTTTTATTTCTGAAATAGGCATAAACAGTAAGTCCTAATGAAACTTTTTCACCGAGCGCGATAGCATAAGACGGACCTACATTATTTGTAATATCTTGATTGTTGAAATTGATAGTGTATGTAGTTCCAGCTTGGCGAATATCGTTAAAACTTTGAGTTTGATCTTCTAAAATTGAATCTGTGATTGCATAGGAAAAACCAATAGTTCCTGGCCCTAGGGGTTGCGTTATTCCAAAAAAACTTGGTACTAAAGCTGATGATGTGCGAATCCAGTCTACGTTCTTTCCGGTTGATGTTGTTAGAGCAGCGACATATTTAGTACGTGCATATTTGTACGCATTCATATTGGCTGTGATATTGGTGGTTGATGAATACACAATACCGGATGGATTGTAAAATAGACCCGAAGGGTCGTCAGATACTGCCACATATGAGCCGGCCAAGCCTGTTGCACGGTTACCGATGAGCACATTGTTGTAATGATATTGGTCGGCCAATACAGAGCTTATGCTGATTAATAACAAACAGAAATAAATTAAGAGTATTCGTGCTTTATTTTTATATAATCCGAACACTTTAAATTTTGACATATTTTTTAAACCTAGACTTAGCTTTTGGTAGTTTTAATTTGTCGAGCCCTTCCTGTTTTGCAATTGATTGTAATGACTTAATACGTTGCGAAGTAGGGGGGTGTGTGGGTTTGTGTTTCGTTGGCTTTGTTTTGTTCGTGATCTTTTTTATACGCTTTAGGTAACGTTGCATTGATGAAGGGTCATATCCGGTAGTTGCTAATAAAAGTAATGCAACCTTATCTGCATTAAGTTCTTCGTCTTTTTTAAACCCTTTATTCAATAATTTATTAACTGCATTGTCTACTGACTGAGTAAATGCAACTTTTGCCGAACTGGATGAACTCCCGAGAAGATTGGATATTCCAGCTGTAGCTGAGTTATCCTGGCCCCGTATCTTAAATTCCTTAATAATGTGTTTTTCAGTGATATGTGCTATTTCGTGAGCCAAAACTGCAGCCAGCTCTGACTCGTCTCGCATGGCCTTTATTGCACCCTTAGTGATGAATACATAACCACCTGGTGCTGAATAAGCATTAATAAAGTCAGCGTCAAGGATGCTAAAATGGAACTCGATTTCGTCACGGCTTGAATTCATTGCCAGTGATTTACCTACTAGCGATACATAACGTTTTAGTTTTTCATTATCATATTCTTTGAATTGACCAAGAATACGGGCCGATACCGTGTTGCCAAATTTTATTTCCGCCTCTATATCGCTTAGTGTGTTTATATCCGCGTTATTTTGATGTGCTCTGAGGCGAAAATTCTCGTCAGCAGAAAATGCCGTATGAGAAAGTAAAAAGCTTGAAGTGATTAGTGTAAGGGCAATGAGTGGATGTTTTATTTTATACATAAGGCGATTCCCTTCGCTGTATTTCCATTATTTTGATAATTATCTAAAGCATGTATGGATGAGAATAAGCTGAGAGAGACTCATCACTTTTATTGGTACAAGTGTCTAAACCTTATTTAATCTTTAATTCCATCCATGAAAGCAACAACGTCTGAATTGTTAACTTGATATTTCTCCATTAGCTCTACAGATGCATAATCCAATTGCTCGTTATTACTAACACGTGAACGATCAATATCTGTTAGGCCACGTACGGCGGCAGTGGTTGATACGCTGCTTGCTCTTCTACGTGAATTATCTTTTAGCTTTGTATCTGCTCCAGCCATGCGGCGTGTACGTTTTAGTGGTGGATGTGATGAAACAGACAAGCGTGATACCCATCCTGTTTTATCGTTATAAATTACTTTGTACCAGTTGGCTTTCTTCTCTACAGCTAGAATTTTTTCACCTTTGCTTACGTTTTCAATTGTTTTTGAACCAAAAGCAGGACTTGAGAGCAGTTTGGCGCGCGCACTCATAACGTACATAATATCGCCGGCAAAGACGGGTGTCGGGAGCGCTATAACTAGTGCAATAAATAGCGCGGGAATTAGACTAAGCTTTTTCATTTGTTCTCTCCAGCGGATAATGCTTTATCAGTATTGATACACACTAGATGTCGGCGATTTCAAGTATTTCTTTAGTAGGTAAGGTATTTTGGTCGCGTTATACTTTACAAATAAACACCTCACCTGCGTCATATAAGCGCTAACTTCTCTTTAAATTGCAATGAGTTAAAGAGTCATTGGTAACTATAGCAATAAATAAACCGGTTTTTAGGAAGGTATTAAGTGTAGGGAAGTGTGATGTTGCTCACGTAAAAATGCTTAGAGTAAGTTCAAATTGGTACGGTTACTTACTCGTCATGGTAAACACACCATCCCAGTCTTTTTCTGGCGGTGTTTTTTGGTAGTTTTCACAACGTTCTCGTAATATTTGATGCACAGGTTCGTCAGGCAATTCGTTCAAAATAGTAATAGCGTTGTGCCATTGCTGATCAAGGTAGTATTGAAAGGCTTTGTCGCTATTTTCTACTCTTTGTTTTACTTTCTGTTTATCCGATTCAGATGGGTTGGCAGAATAACTCAGCGGTAATAATATTTTAATCGGTATTTTTTTACCTTTCACTCTTACCATGTCGACAATCAAGCAGGGAATGTCTGTTTGAAGTTGTTGGAAAGTGTCTTCAGTGATAAGTAATGGAACGCCATATTGCTTGGTTAACCCTTCAATGCGTGAAGCGAGATTAACATTGTCACCTATAATGGTGTAATCGAGTTTATTCACTGATCCAATGTTTCCTAAAATTGCATCACCCGTGTGAATGCCAATGCCTACCTTTATTGGATCAAGTCCTTTGGCTTTTATCCACACGTTAACTTCCTCTAAGCGTGCGATCATATCAAGTGCGGATAGCGTCGCTTTGTCAGCGTGATCAGCGGTCTTAATTGGTGCTCCCCAAAAAGCCATAATGGCATCGCCGATAAATTTATCGATAGTGCCTTCATGGGCAAATATAGAATCAGTCATTGATGAAAAATAATAGTTTAAAAGCTCAACAACTTTTTCAGCACTGAGTTTTTCTGACATGTTGGTAAAACTGCGTATATCAGAAAAAAGCATCGTGATATTTTCTTTGCTGCCGATTTCTGCTTTTGCAAAATCCTCCTGATTATCCACTAAAATAGATAGCACAGCAGGGGAGAGATACTGCCCCATCATACGTTTAAATTTTCGCTTTTCTCTGCCTTCCATCAATACCATTGCAGTAAATGAAAGCATCCACGCTAAGCCTAATGATGAAAGCGGGGAGACAATATCAATTACGATATTGTGTTCAAACTGGTAGTAAGCAAACCAGGCAAAAGTAACGCCCGTTAAAATAGGAAGACCGTTTTGAATAACTAGATTTTTAACAAACAATACACTGATAGTTGTAAGTAAGGCGAATAAGAAAATTAATGCGTAGGTAAATTGATTATTCGCAGGCGTCAAAAAATCATTGTCTAAAATATTGCTAAGGATGGACGCATGAATGAATACTCCGGGTAAATTTGCGTCCATTGGTGTATTTTTTAGGTCGTTTAAACCTGCGGCACTGCCACCAATGAAAATGTATTTACCATGGAGTTCGGCCGGGTCTATTAGTAAGTTGTCGAGGTTGCCATCGTGAATATCTTGTAGTGAGGAAATAATCCCACTGAAAGAAAATTCTTTATATTTACCATAATAGTTAACCAGCATTTTTTCATTAGAATCAATGGGGATTTTAAGGTTGTCAAAATTTAATTTGTTATCTTTGCGGTTAATATTGGTAACTGGTGAGTTATCAAGCAGTGCTGTAGTGGATAAGGACGCATAGTGCTTTCCCAGGTAAGAATGAAATAATCTGGCTCGTCTCAGGACGCTATCACTATCTGTTTGAACTTCAACAACACCAATACCGTTACTCTGTTCCAGCAGTTCAGAAAAAGGCAGATAATAAAAATTATTATTTGGGGCCGTTAAACCGGAAACAACAGTGGATTTAGGGTGTTTTTCGGATGTTCTATCCTCTATTGAATAACGTGATTCGAAGTGTTTGGGTAACGGTTTATTTAGCTGTGCTTTACCTGACTCATCACTTTGAAGTTTATCCAGCACAAATCGAATAGAATGATAGGCAAATGGGTAATTGGCGGTTGCTTGAACAAGTTCGAGGTCATCCGGGTTAATTGTTTCACCTTTTTCCCTGTTAATTTTGTGCTTTTCAGTAAAGGTGATATCAAATAACACGCCTTTCGGTTCGGCATATGCGAGAAACTCTAATAGATCGGCATATACAAACCGTGGCCAGGGCCAACGTCCTGCGTAGTTATCCATCGCTTGTAGTGATGCGTCATCGATTAAAATAACGGCGATATCATTATTTATTTCAAGATTCTCTCTTGTTTGTTTCATTCTCCAGTCGTAGGTTATACCCTCTACTGTTACAAAACTATTGGCACTGTGCAGCACAGATACGATAATACTTACCATGATTATGATAAGAATTGGACGAGCGATGATTTGTGATTTATTACTGAGCAAAAGAGGGCCTGTTGTAATTACATCTAAGTTCGCGTAAGTATAGTGAATATTAAGTTTTAAATAGAATTAATTTATTATGTCGGTTATGACTTAGTTATTCTTTATTATCGTATGAAAAAATGAAATTTAGGCCTAAATTCTGTCAGTTTTTTCAAGTTTTGTTAAAGAGTAGTATATATTGAGTCGACATATTGATTTATATGGATAATCAGGGGCAGGCCATGAAAGCCAAAATAATCTCAGCTGGAGTCGTTATTGTTCGACGACACGCAGGTGAGTTTGAGTACTTACTGCTTCGTGCATACACCCACTGGGATTTCCCCAAAGGTGTTGTCGAAGAAGGTGAAGAAATTCTAGAGGCGGCCCATAGGGAAGTAAAAGAAGAATCAACCATCACTGATTTACAGTTTAAGTGGGGGCATCGTTTTCGTGAAACAGGGCCTTATGGTCCCGGGAAAATTGCGCGTTACTATCTAGCGGAAACTAACCAGGAGACGGTTGACCTTCCAATTAACCCTGAGATTGGCCGTCCAGAACATGAAGAATATCGATGGGTAGTCTACGGTGATGCGGTTGATCTTGTGTCGGCTAGAGTACGCTCTGTTCTTGAGTGGGCGCAGGAAATATTAAAATACGAAGATTTTGAAGAGTAATCTGTTTGTAACTCTTACTTCTGCTGCTTCTCTTTTATACTTGAAATACGTCTAATTCTCGTTAAGTATTTACAATGAAGTACTTGGAATTAGATATTTGTAATAACGTTTCACCAATTTAACACCCTCAATTTCGATTCATTCTGAAAATAAACTCTCATATTGTAGATACCCCTTTAACGAGCGGAAGATATCAGTGTGAAACGCTTACCCCTAAAATTAGTCTAAATATACATTTTCTTTGGTCGTTATCCTAAATAGGGCGTGATGTTATTTGCGAGATATTACGTGTCGTTAGGAGTCTGTCGGGCTTAAACGTTTGAAGCGAAAATCTGATTGACCTCACAAATTTATAGCCAAACAGTGTTAAGCCTGACAGGTTCCTAGGATTGAGGGGATCATTAACAGGATAACTGATTGAGTAACAGCCAAGTAAAATGAAAGCAATCGACGCACATGAGCAATTACTAATTTTCAGAGTGGGCCCCATTGCCTGCTGTGTAGCTGCGCGTGATGTGGACTCAATCGTAAACGCAAAAGCTCTCCATAAATTACCCAGGCAGGCAGACTTTATTGCAGGCATATTGCAATACCGTGAATCTACTGCATCAATTGTAAATCTTTATCATAAATTTTCCCTGGTCACACCTGAGTCCGTTATGCATGGTCGGTTTATTATGGCTTATACACGGCACGGTATCACCGGTTTTTGGGTTGATGAGATTGTAGAAATAACTAATGACTTTGATCAAAACTGGTCTGCACCACCTTCATTTGTTGAAGATAATGTTTTTGATAGAACCCTGGTTTGGAATGACAAACTGATTCTAGAAACAAACTTCGATCGCCTTTTTTCTATGAAAAATTCAGGTGCATTAAGTGAGTGGGCAAGCAGCAATGACCAAAATTGGGAGATTAGAAAGCAGGGCCGTGATAAAGAAAAAACTAAACAAAATAACAAGCAACAGCATCACATAAATGAAAACTCAGAATATATAATTAACGATCTTGTTACACGTGGAACAGTATTAAGCAAGGCAGTTGTTAGTGTTGCTTCTGTATTTGATGAGCAAAACTCAGAGATAGCTGAGTTTAAAAACTCAATGCCTGATTTATCTGGCAGCGTGGATCAGGAGGAGCATTTAATTGGGTTGGAAGAAGTTTTTAGTCAGGATGAAGGCTACGAAACACCTAATTCAGACGTGCCAGATCTGGAAGTGGAAGAAAAAATAGAGAGTGAAGTTGTAAGTGAAAATGACCTTAATGCAGAGGTAGAAAGTGGAGTAGAACCTGGGGTAGAACCTGGGGTAGAAAGTCGCTTTGAGCTCGATACATCAGTAATCGACGAGATGGCTATTAGTGACTCGGATATTACAGCTCAGTCTCAAGCGCCACAAATATTTACCCAGGCTTTAAGTGAAAATATAAATAAATCCGAACTATTGAGTGAAGAAGATCAATTCAAATTAACTCTTCAGGGTAATGACTTTTTATCAACTATTAATGACTTTACGGATGATGAGTCTGAAGTTGATTTAAATGCCGAGTTCAACAACGAAGACCAGATCAATTTGATGCTGCCCGCGGTTGATGAAGATAGCCAGGTTATGGGTTTTGATACGGGGGTTGTAACTGATTTTAATATTGAGTCAAAAGTTGATTCAGGTATTGATAGTGACAGAGGTATAAAGACCGGATTTGATGCTGATTTAGGAGAGGAGTTTGATTCGAAGCTAGAATCAGAGGTCGTTATCGAGTCTAAATTGGCGCCTCAAGCTGAAGCTAAAAGTATTAGTCCTACGTTACCGTTATTAATGTTTGAGGATGAAACTGTTTCACTGGAATTTATCAGAGAAGAAAACGATACACTATGTATTGATGATGTTTTATTACCCCGAGATCCACTGTTGGTTGAAAACTCTTTATTGGCTGAAGACTCCGATCTCACGACAGAAAATGATGACGTACGTTCTTTAGTTGAAGACGATGAAAAAACAATTGTCTTTGACTCTGGCGCAGAGGCTTTTGAGGATGATGTGGCGGGATTTTTTACCGCCAATTTAAATGAACAGGTCTCTATTTATCAAACGTCGATTGAATCTCAAATAGCGGAAAAAGAAAAAACACTCGGTTTGTATAAAGAAAGCTCAATAATTTCGGATGATATGACAACGGAGGGGACAATCTTTGAATTAGACACAAATCTTATTTCGGACAATATTGAATCCAGTTTTGAAGCAGAGTTAGAAGCTAAAACCGCCCCTGTAGTTTCTAGTGTTGAAACAAAGATTAGTAGTTTCGGGATGGACGTGGATCTCGTTAAGCAAGAAATAGAAATTGATCCAGGTCTGGTGACACTTTCTGACTTAGCGAATGTTACAAGCAGTATTGAAGAACCCTTTTTAAAGTCAGTTTCAATAAATACTTCATGTTCTGATATCCCTGTAGAAAAAATAAACGAGGAAGATGATCTTGTTAATGCTGAATCAGTAATCGAAAGCGGTAACAATGAAGACAAGAAGAATGTGAATTTTATACCAGAATCACATTTCAGTCAGGATACAAAAGAACAATCAACGATTGAAAAAGATAAGATTATTCATAAAGAAAATGGGGTTGATAAGGAAGGGGATATTGACAACGAAGAAGAGATCAATCCGGAAGGAACAATTAATAAGAAAGGGGAAGTAAAAAAAGAAGAGGCCATCAGGAAAATTCTTGGTCGCATTGAGAATAATTCTCCAGATAAAAATAGAACTTCATCATACCGAGTGGTTGCTAGCATTCTTGTTGCTGCTACAGGTGTTTTTCTAGCTGAGCATTATGGTGTGTTACCCGATAGCTTTAATACAACGAAGATGAAAGAGTTGGTATTGTTAACGGAAACTACCCCCAGTGACATTGCTGACAGTGAACAATTAAATTTCCCCATCGAAACAGTAGCTGAAAAGTACGGCGAGAGTATAAGTGTTGCTCATCAACAGGTGGTTGCAACATTTGATTCATTTACTCCGATTGAAAAAATTGAAGTGGAGTTGATATCTGTCGAAAATAAACCTGAAATTGATCCAAATATAGCGCCTGAAGTTGCGCTTGATGCAATACCTAAAGCAGCGCCATTAGTTGAAATTACTGAAGAAGTATCAACTGAATCATTAGTAAAACAACATGCAGTAAACAAAGGTACTGTAAACGACGCGATGTTATCACCAAAATTTACTCCCCCGGTATACGGTACTCACGACATAGTTAGAGGTGATACTTTATGGACTATTGCCGGTACGTATTTAAATAATCCATTTCGTTACCCAGACCTTGCGCGGTGGAGCAAAATAAAAAATCCCGATTTGATTTATCCGGGAAATGTAGTGAAATACGTCCCTCCTGCTGATTCCCCAAAAAAACCATAAACCTTTCGTCAATTGCAATATAGGTGTAAAACTTGTAACTGCCTATTGTTTGATATTATCGTGTTGATAGGTATACTTTCTTCTGTCCACACATTAATAGCAAAAATAGGATGTTCTTGTGGTTTCAAAAAACTATATGTACCGATTATTTGGGCGTTCCCCTATCAAGCCTCTACAGACTCACATGGAAAAAGTGTTGATTTGTGTACAGGAATTAATTCCGTTCTTTGAAGCAATTATTGCCAACGATTTGACTAGTGCGAAAAATGTGCAAAAGAATATATCTAAACTGGAAAAGGACGCTGACAAATTAAAAAAAGACATGCGGCTTCATCTGCCAACGGGCATGATGATGCCTGTTTCTCGAACTGATCTTCTTGATATATTACGTTTACAGGATAAGGTTGCTAATAAGGCGAAGGATATTGCGGGAATTATGACCGGTCGTAAAATGACTTTCCCAGAAGGAATGGGGGTTATTTTTATTGAATACTTGTCTCGCTGTGTTGATGCGGCTGCACAGGCAAATAAAACCGTAAATGAATTGGACGAATTGGTAGAAACTGGATTTCGTGGTTCTGAAGTGGATTTGGTCAAATCCATGATAAAGGAGCTGGATCAAATTGAAAGTGATACCGACAAAATACAAATTAAAATTCGAGCGACGTTATTTAAAATCGAAAAAAACTTACCGCCAGTTGATGTAATGTTTTTATATAAAATTATCGAATGGATCGGTGAATTGGCTGATCAGTCTCAACGTGTAGGCAGTCGCCTTGAACTCATGTTAGCAAGATAAAGGGTTACTTGGTTTGGAATACGGAACTGTATTTATTATTTTGGCCATTGTCTTTGGTCTGTTTATGGCGTGGGGTATAGGGGCAAATGATGTAGCTAATGCGATGGCCACATCGGTTGGCTCAAAAGCATTAACGATTAAGCAAGCAATTATCATTGCTGCTATTTTCGAGTTCGCCGGTGCATTCCTAGCGGGAGGGCAGGTTACTAAAACCATCCGCAAAGGTATGGTTGATTCAGAGTTAATGGCTAGCACTCCCGAGCTCCTAGTTTACGGTATGCTGGCATCACTTTTAGCTGCTGGCGTGTGGCTAATTATCGCTTCATTCTATGGCTGGCCGGTATCAACTACCCATTCAATTGTTGGAGCGATTGTTGGTTTTGCTGCGGTGGGTATTGGTATGGATGCGGTGCACTGGGCTAAAGTTGGTTCTATCGCATTAAGCTGGATTGTATCTCCTTTGCTTGCCGGGACTATTGCCTTTTTACTATTTTTGAGTGTTCAGCGGTTAATTCTTAATACCGACTCCCCATTTGAAAACGCAAGAAAATACGTACCGTATTATATGTTTCTTGTTGGTTTTTTTATTTCGTTGGTCACTTTGTTCAAAGGGCTTAAGCACGTAGGGCTTGAGGTTAGTGCGTCTGAAAGTTATCTTATTGCCTTTGCTATCGGCGTATTAGTAATGGTACTTGGTCGATACAAAATAAATAAAATAAAATTTGATCCCGAAAAAGATAAAGATTTTCACTTTACCAACGTGGAAAAGATATTTGCTATATTAATGATGGTTACTGCCTGTGCAATGGCTTTTGCTCATGGATCTAATGATGTCGCAAATGCGGTCGGTCCAGTTGCCGCAGTTGTTGGAATTGTGGAAAGTGGTGGTGAGGTTACCCAAAAATCAGCAATGCCAATTTGGATACTGTTACTTGGTGGCGTTGGTATTGTTGTCGGTTTAGCAATGTATGGCCACAAGGTAATAGCAACGGTAGGTAGTGGTATTACCGAGCTTACACCTAGCCGAGGATTTGCAGCGACACTTGCAGCTGCAATTACCGTAGTACTTGCTTCTGGTACGGGTTTGCCGATTTCCACGACTCATACACTGGTTGGTGCGATTTTAGGGGTCGGTTTGGCACGAGGTATTGGTGCATTAAATCTTGGTGTTGTAAGAACGGTATTTCTATCCTGGATAGTTACACTACCAGCAGGTGCTATATTATCGATTATTTTTTACTTTATCTTGAAAGGGATTTTCGAGGCGTAATTAATATTAATAACAAAATGCTAGAAAAGGGCTGAGAAATTAAACGATTTCTAAGCCCTTTTTATTTTCGCACTTATTTTCGTACTTATTTTTACTTTTTCAAATGGATTAAACTCAGGCTTCTTTGGCTTCCTGTAGCATTTTGTCAATTTGCATCGTTTTTATGCGAGTAACTAGCGCCTCATTTAATCCAACACGCTTAAGTCCTACCGACATACTTGTTTCAGTTACTTCGTCATAACACTGCGCAATAATCCCTGCAACCATACCCGATAGTCGTAAGAAAGCCATGTAAACACGAACGGCTTTCTCTTGCTCATAATTGGCCATGCATTTCGAAATAAAGACTTGCTGCAAGCGGTTCATCATGCCAAGCATATAAAGATTTTTGGTACCACGTTTTATATGCAAAAGGGCAATATAACGCTGGTGATTCCAAAATTTATCACCCTGATCACCGCTTAATATCTCGACAATCCAATTCTGTAAAGTATTTTCTAACTTTGCTCGTTCACCTTCATGAAAAACCGCAGTAGTTTCTTCGATGCTATATAGCGTGTCATAAAATACAGTAATTAATTCTGGCGCCCATGTTTTGATTACTTCGGCTTCATTGGCTAATGTCTCCCAGTCTGCTTGTTGGAAGTCGACTAGCTTTGAAATAGTGCCATAAAATGTTTGAGCGACTGACATTGATTCCTCCTTAAAATTCATTTAGAGAATACTTTCCTTTGATAGTGCGAGTTTTACGTGATGAATATCTTTTTTGAAATTATTATATACATCACTTTCATTAAACTCGTTATAGGGGGCTGTGTTATTGGTAAATAACGCGAACAAGGCACCTGATACGTCGGCTAACAAAACGTAAGATGCTTCCTCTTGTTTTGGCAGCGGCAACAACCGAATTTTTTGAGTTCGGTGTGCAGTATTTGCAAAGTAGGCCCCTAGTAATGCACCAAAGCGATCCATGTCGATATTTGAATTGCTTGCTGAATCAATGATTAGCCCGTCAGTGCCAATTAATGCAGCTGCAATTACGCCTTCGCCTGCAATAAAATCATTGAGTACATCACCTATAACAATTAGTTCATTTGTATTTATTGGCATGCCTTTATTACTTCAGGTAAATGTTTCTTAACTGCAAAACGAACCCCACCAATTATGGCGCTTTCATCTGTAAATATTGCTAAAATGTAGTCCACGGCTGTTGCCATAATGACTTTCCCGTTTGCATATTCAGATAAATATTGGTCCATTGCGCCTAGCCCAAACTCTTCACCTAGGCTTTCCGCTGTACCTACTGCAGTCGCAACCATAGCGCCAAGAGCATCCATATCTACGTCGTTGTTTGAAGTGCTTTCGATAACAAAACCATCTCTTCCCACTAGGGCTACGGCTGTCACACCTTTTACTTTCATAAGTTGACGTAAAACTTGAACAAGATTACTTTCCATATATCCTCCATTTTAAAAATAAAATACAACAATTTGTGAAAACGAATTACAGCTTCGATCTGCTAATGTCTCTGTAAACAAATCAACTGGGAATCATTATTAGTAGATTGGCAGTATGTACGCTAATATTTATAATTGTTATTTAGGGTCCTGTTCGACTATATAAATTTTCGTTTTAAACAGTTAAGTGAGACCGGTTACTAGCGTTTGCTAAGCACCGTAGTATACCTTGTTTTATCTTAAGGGTATCTCCGGAAATAGATTTATAGCGTGTTGACTGCGCTTACCCATTAAGCCACAAAAAAAGGGTGCGAGGAAAGTTAACTAAAAATGCTCATTTACACGCATAAACTTCATTTACTTCCAGTGTAGCCAGCTTTAGTTTTATTCAAATTGTGAGTAACTGTCCATATGGTGAGCGGCATCTTCAATGAAAACACTACCTGCATCTTTTATTAAAGTAAATTCAAGTTTATTGTGTAAGGCCTCGTCTTTTATTGGCTGAATATTTAGTTGGTCTTTTAAAAATAGTTTAATTTCTGTGTTTGTAATTTTCGTTAAAGCATCCGAAAGTTGAGCAATATCGTTGTCACTACTATCTGTAGTATTGATAAACACAGAAGAAAGTTGTGATGTAATGTATTCTAGTTGATCACCTTTTAAACTGGAATTAAGCGGGATGCCGACTAAGTATATTGTAAGTTCCCTTGATATGGGTAAACGAAGCAATACCAACTCTGTACCGGTTTCCTCTATGATAAGTGTCATTCGTGAAAGACAGGAAAGCTCGGTGTTAATTATTTGAGGGCTTGCAACTAAGCCAATACGGAGAGTGTTGAAGTCACTTTGGTTGAGGGACTGAAATATCTTTTGAAGACCCTGAATGCTAACTGATTTTCCTATAATTGATTTGTTTGCCGTTGTAATTAAAGACTGAGCAATGGGATTGAGATCAATGTTAGGCTTAGGTTCAATATTAGGCTTAGATTCAGTTTCAGGTAGGTTTACATTAATTTCTGTTGTAACTGAATGGTCAGAATTATCAAGTTTAGGTGGAAGTATATTTTTGTCTGATTCTGACTCTGCGTTTTCAGAAATGGCTGTTTTTTCAAAAACCTCGTTTGCTAATACGTC
>JAOTSL010000244.1 GCA_029864945.1 Gammaproteobacteria bacterium | reverse complement strand
TAATTGTAGTGAAATTAATTCTCAAACCTATTGGAATGGGTTTGTTGAGGTGTTGGGTCTTTATTGAGGTGTGTTTTTTTAAAAAATTATGGTCAGTCAATTAGATACAAAACCAGCATTGGTTGCGCATCGTGGATACGCAAAAAATTATCCAGAAAATTCGCTTAAAGCTTTTTCTGCTGCGATTAATTGTGGTGGTAAATATATTGAGTTAGATGTGCAATTAACACGAGACCACGTACCTTGTGTGATTCATGATGAAGATTTGCTTCGTACGGGCGGCGATGAAATATCTGTCCTTGATTCCGATTGGGTCGACCTGAAGAGCAGAACAATCGGTGAGAATATAAAGTTTGGCGGTAAGTTTCCGGCTGAGCGCCTAACATCTTTAAAAGACTTTGTTAGTTTTTTACATAAAAATAAGGACGTAACCGCATTTGTTGAGCTTAAAGAGGAAAGTATTCATCGTTTTGGTAGTGAAATTGTTCTTAATCGCGTTTTAAGTGAGTTGTCACTTGTTCAGGATCAGTGCGTCATTATTTCTTTTGATCATGCAATTTTAACGGAACTGAAAAAAATATCAGAGCTGCCTATCGGTTTTGTCGTTCATGGATATGATAAGGCTCATCATGAGCTTGCGAGCCAGCTGCAGCCGAATTTTATTATATGTAATTATAAAAAAATACCTGATGAAGATAATGCGTTGTGGCATGGTGATTGGGAATGGATGTTGTATGAAGTGACGGATCCTGAGATTGCATTTAAGTGGTTCTCGAGAGGCGTTAAGTACATAGAAACCATGGCCTTTTCTGAAATGATAACGGCAATTAACGCGAAATAAATTACTGATTACTCAAGATGAATTCAAATCCTTTTTATGATGTCGTTATAGTTGGTGGTGGAATCCACGGCGCAGGCGTGGCGCAGGCGAGTGCCGCACAAGGGTATTCTGTCCTATTACTTGAGCAAAACTCAATTGGCTCCGGAACTTCTAATAAATCGAGTAAATTAATTCACGGCGGACTTCGTTACCTAGAATCGGGGCAATTTTCTCTTGTACGCGAGTGTTTAAATGAGCGGCATTATTTGTTAAAAAACGCTCCACACCTTGTAGAGTTGAAGCCTTTTTACTTACCAATATATAAACAAACTAGTCGTCGTCCATTACAAATTCAAATGGGGCTTTCTCTTTACGCATTACTCGCAGGCCTTAGGAAAAAGTCATTTTTCCATCGTGTATCAAAAAACAACTGGAATCAGCTTGATGGTTTATCCTTGCAAAATTTGCAATCTGTATTTCAATATTGGGATGCTCAGACCGATGATCAGTTATTAACAAAAGCAGTATTGAGCTCGGCAAAAGAAATGGGGGCGGAAGCGATTGAGCATGCGGAACTGATTTGTGCAGAAAATAATGATGGTGAGTGGCAAATAAACTTCAAAACTGAACAACATCAAGCAGAGGTTCGCTCAAAAGTAGTGGTGAATGCCGGCGGCCCCTGGGTAAATGAGGTGTTAAAACGTTTAACGCCGAATGATGCTGGAATGCCTGTTGATCTGGTTCAAGGGACTCACATTGTTTTAGCCGAAGAAACATCGCAGGGCATATATTATGTTGAATCACCTGAAGATCGGCGCGCAGTTTTTGTTATGCCCTGGTATGGGGAGACGTTGGTAGGCACAACTGAAAAAATTTACACTGGTGACCCTGCTAATGTAAGTCCGACCTCCGAGGAGGAAAATTACTTGCTTAATACGGCTAGTCATTATTTTCCTAAATTCAAGCATACTGATATTCAGCGAAGTTTTGCCGGCTTGCGGGTATTACCTCAACAGCAAGGGGCAGCATTTTCCCGGCCGCGTGAAACAACAATATATAAAGATAAAACGAACAGCTGCTTGTCTATTTATGGCGGAAAATTAACGGCTTATCGTGCTACTTCGGCCAATGTAGTGAAACAGTTTAATCATTTATTACCAAATAGAAGGTTTGTTGCGGACACGCGCTATTTAAAATTGCCGGAATAGATCGGGACGGGTTTGTGTTACTAGTCAACTCGGTTGTTTTTTGAGCATAAAGATTGCAGGCTACTTTAGCTTTGAATATGGAGCTCAATCAACCGGCTATCTAATTAAATTAAAGATTGCTGTTGATTGTGACAATAAGCTACTCGTAATTTGAGAAATATTAACAGGCTTAGTGCCTTGTGTGAATCTGGCTAAGTGGATCGGGTATCCACTTTATGACGTTCTTCGCATAAATTAAAACTGAAAATGATATAATGTCCAAATGTTAGCGCCATGTAAGCATATACTCTTCATATTTGCCTCCGTCATTATCTTGACGGTTGCTTTGCCTGTCTACGCCACTCCCAACCTTGAAAAGCAGCGTCTGATTTTTACAGATGCGAAAAAAGCGTTAAAAAAAGGACACTTACGTACATTTTCACGCTTAAGTAAAAAACTGGTCGATTATCCACTTTACGGTTATCTTCAATACGACTACTTAAAAAAGCGTATCAGTAAAGTCCCTAATAAGCGCCTTGAAAACTTCCTGAAAGTTTACGAAGACTCCCCCATGAGTGAGCGTATGCGTTTTAACTGGTTGCGTAGCTTATATCGAGCAGGTAAATGGAAAACATTTCTAACTTACTACAAAGGTAGCAGTAATACTAAGCTTCGGTGTTACAACGCATACGCACTGTATAAAACAAACAAAATTAAAAAAGCGAATATAGAAGCCGAAAACCTGTACCTTGTGGGTAAGTCTCAGCCTAGAGCCTGTGATCGTATATTTAAAAAATGGGCCAAAAATGGAGGGATGAGTCGAGAGCATAAATGGAAGCGTATTGAGCTTGCGATGGACCGAGGTAATTCGAGTCTAGCTAAATTTATTTCCAGTGGCCTCTCAAAAAGAGACCGTCAGTGGGTACACCGCTGGCGTAAAATGCATAGGCGTCCAGCAGATAATTTGTTGCGAAAATACCTTCACTCCGATAATCCGATAGCTAACAAAATTGAGAGGCACGGAATAAAGCGCCTTGCTAGGCGAGATGCCGGTGCAGCTGCTGATGCCTGGGAAAATGTCCATGAGAGACATGAGAAAACAGCCCCGGAAGAAGTAAAAGCCATAGATCAATATGTCGCATTGCAAGCTGCATATCAACAGCACCCTCGTGCGCTCGAATGGCTGGGAGCAATCGCGGTGCCCAGTGATAAAGTCCAGCTTTGGCGTATACGGGCAGCTTTGTCTCAGCAGGACTGGTGGGCAGCATTAACCTGGATAGAAGCTTTACCAACGGATGAGCGCCACAGCGATCAATGGCGATACTGGCGGGCGCGTATTCTTGATATTCAAAGTGAATCATTGCCTGTACTTAAAACGGCTGCTAAACGGATTTATACTGCTTTAGCGGCTAAGAGAAATTACCATGGGTTTCTTGCGGCGGACCGATTAGGTATACCCTATCAAATGGAATTTGAGTCTCTTGAATTTAGTCGTGAAGAACTCGATAAAATCGCTAAAATCCCTGGTATTGCAAGAGCAACAGAATTGTACTTTATTGGTATGGTGAGCGATGCCCGACGTGAATGGAATAATACGATTAGTGATTTTGATGAGCTGGAATTAAAGCAAGCATCGGTGCTGGCAAAAGAAATCGGATGGCATGATCGAGCAATTATGACTGTTGCCAAAGCGTCGCATTTTGATGATCTCGAACTACGCTTTCCGATGGCGCATAAATCAATAGTCGAAAAACAGGCTCGTGAGCAGGGTATTGAGGCCGCGTGGATATACGGGGTGTTACGACAGGAAAGTGGTTTCATGGCTGACGCACGCTCACATGCCGGTGCATTGGGGTTAATGCAGCTAATGCCGGGTACCGGGCGATTAACTGCCAGGTCGCTTAAATTTCGCATACGATCGAATAGGGATATTCTTAATGTGAATAAGAATATTCGCCTAGGTGCTGCTTATCTGCGCCGCATGATGGACCGAAATGATGGCAATAGTGTGCTAGCAACAGCATCCTACAATGCTGGCCCGCACAGAGTTAAAAAATGGATACCTAACAAAGATACGCCGTCAGATTTGTGGGTCGAAACTATTCCCTACAATGAAACTAGAAAATATGTCAGGCGGGTGATGTCTTATACGATGATATATAACACAAAACTTGGTGGCAAAAATTCGATAATGGGTAGCAGAATGCCTGTAATAAAGGCTCGAGAAGGAGTGGATTCTTGAGTAGTCTGCAATATAAAACAAAATGGATTCCCCTCTCTCTTTAGTAATGCTAAAACCTCCAATTTGAACTGAGCATGGATTGGTGGCTAAGGCTGATATTCTCGGTAGCGTTCCAATTCAAGCCGGACAGTGGGTTCTTGGCGCTGTAGTCGTAAGTGGTGCTCAATTCTCGTTCTAGGAGGCTGTCGGACTTATCCGTTTGAAGCGAAAACTCATGGGGCCGAATCAGAATTTCTTATCATGTGAGGCGAATAGTGGTTCTATTTAACGAACATGATAAGAAATTCTGATCGGTATCCATGAGTTTGCAGCCAAACAGTGTTAAG
>JAOTSL010000052.1 GCA_029864945.1 Gammaproteobacteria bacterium | reverse complement strand
ACTTTGCCAACTATTTGATGTAATAAAGGAGAAAAAACTCTACGGGAAAACCCATATGGGAATCGAACGCAGTACTTTTTTAATTGATGAAAAGGGGGCTTTGAAGCAAGAATGGCGAAAAGTGAAAGTCGCCGGCCATGTTGATGAGGTATTGGAAGCGGTTAAATCAACTTAATCGGAGTAGCCATAGCGCTGTAAACAACCGATTAACTCTTTACTAACTAATTGAGATATAGGGATCATCATGAACTTGAAAGCATTACAAGAAAATAAATTACGTTTATTTGTTCTCGATACAAATATTTTGATGCACGACCCATCTTGCCTGTTCCGATTTCAAGAGCATGATGTTTTTATTCCGATGGTAGTACTAGAAGAGCTGGATAAAAACAAACGAGGTCATTCAGATGTAGCACGAAGCGCACGTCAAGCCAGTCGCTTTATGGAAGAATGTGTAAGTGGAGCAAGCCAGCAAGAAATTGAAAATGGCCTCCCTCTTCCAACCCCCTTAAACAGCGAAACCTCAAGTGGCAAACTTTTTCTTCAAACACTTGATCTAAAATACGACCTGCCTTCTGATATGCCGGGCAGCATTGCCGACAATCAAATTTTAAGTGTCAGTCTCGCGTTACAAAAGCAACTTGCAGAGCGTCAAGTGGTGTTACTCACCAAAGACATCAATTTACGCATTAAAGCAGCGGCTCTCGGCCTTTATGCTGAAGATTACAATAACGACCAGGTAATTGATGATGTTGATTTGCTCTATAGTGGCTCTGCAGAATTAAGTACCAATTTCTGGGATTCGCACTCAGACGGTATAGAGGCCTGGCAAGAAGACACTAAGTCATTTTATCAAATAACCGGCGACGGCATGGACGACTGGTATCCAAACCAGTTTCTTTATAACGACAAAGACGAATTTTATGCAATTGTTCGCAAACATGAAGACCACAAAGCAAAAATAGAAGTCCTGAGCAATTTTGAAAGCAGCGCTCACACCATTTGGGGTATTAATGCACGCAATCGTGAACAGAATTTTGCACTAAATGTTTTAATGGACCCGGATATTGATTTTGTGACCTTGCTCGGTCAAGCCGGCTCGGGAAAAACATTACTGACACTTGCTGCCGCACTAACTCAAACGCTTGAACAAAAAATATATCAGGAAATTATCGTGACGCGGGTTACTGTACCTGTTGGTGAAGATATTGGATTTTTACCGGGTACAGAAGAAGAAAAAATGACTCCTTGGATGGGGGCTTTAATGGACAACCTTGAAGTGCTCACCACACCACAAGGTGCCGGCGACTGGGAAAGAGCAGCTACAAATGATTTATTAGCAAAACGCATCAAAATTCGCTCAATGAACTTTATGCGAGGCCGCACATTTTTAAATAAATTTCTGATTATAGATGAAGCTCAAAACCTAACTTCCAAACAAATGAAAACCCTGATAACCCGTGCTGGACCAGGAACAAAAGTTGTTTGCCTAGGAAACATTGCGCAGATAGACACCCCCTACCTGTCTGAGACAAACTCAGGTTTAACTTATGTAGTCGATCGCTTTAAAAACTGGGAATACAGTGCGCACATCACTTTACAGCGTGGCGAACGTTCTCGCTTGGCTGATTACGCATCTGAGGTTTTATAACTACTCAACGAATACGGACAGACAAATAAAAAATGGCCTTTCAAGGCCATTTTTTTAAACGGTAGATTTAATCGTTTCTTTCGGCCCGGGGTCATCCGGCCATGCATTCAATACCGCTTTAACCAAAGTCGCCAACGGAATCGCAAAAAACACACCCCACAACCCCCACATACCACCAAAGAAAATAATCGCAATAATAATCGCAACAGGATGCAAGTTCACAGCCTCGGAAAACAAAAGAGGCACAAGAATATTGCCGTCAATCGCCTGAATAATGCCATATACCAGCATCAAATAACCAAACTCGGAGCTCCAACCAAATTGAAAAAAAGCGGTAAGGGCCACAGGAATAGTCACAAGAGTTGCACCGACAAATGGCACCAAAACAGAAAGCCCAACCAACAGGCCTAAAAGAAACGCATAGTTAAGGCCCATAAAAACAAAACCAATATAGCTCGCAACACCAATAATAATAATTTCGATAATTTTCCCACGAATATAATTACCGATTTGCATGTCCATTTCACGGGAAACCTGCTGCACTAACACACGCTTACTAGGTAAATAATTACTCAACCATTTCTTAATAAGATCTTTGTCTTTTAAAAAGAAAAACACCAATAACAAAATAAGAATTAAGTACACCATCCAGGTAATAAGACCCTGCAAAGAGGAAATAGAAAATGACAATACGGCTTGACTCAGTTTGCCAATTTCAGTTCGAACCAATGACATGACTTCATTAATTTGTGCCTGCGAAATAATACTCGGGTGACTTTCAGGTAATTGCAACAAAACCTGCTGAATACGCCCAAGCATTTTCGGCAACTCGGTGAAAAACTGGGACACCTGCTCAACTAACAGCGGTATAAGAATTAAGATAAAGATAACCACTGTGGCAAAAAAAACTGAAAACACACTAATACTTGCAAGCCTTCGCCCCACCCCCTTTTTTTCAACTTTAATCACCAGCCCTTCCAGCATATAAGCAATGACAATAGCCGAAAGTAACGGAATTAATATATCGCCAAAATAAAGAACAACAGCAAAACCGCCAATTAACAGCAGCGCCAATATCACAACCTGAGGATTGGAAAAATGGCGCTCGTACCATAGCTTCAGCATTTCAATCATTTTTATTCACTTCTTTAATTCCTGGTTTTGAAGCTCGAGATACTGCTCCGCAAAGACCGACTCTAGCTCTGGAATAACCTCTTCTTTAATTCGCCCCTGCAGAATATGTTGCGTCATCAGCGTAGACGTTTTGTTTAACATAATTGATAAATCCAACATGGGATAAGAGGCCGAAAGACGCTTTAAGGCCCCAACAACTGTTTCATCTACTTTAGCTTCTATGAGAACGGGTTCGGCCAGAGGCTCAACTTCTTCTCCTGCATTACTTTGCAAAAAATTGGCAAATTTTTCCAGCGTCTGCTGATCAGTCTCATTTAGCTTTCTATAAATATTTAACAGTTTTTTTTCAGTTTGCTTCATTATTATCCGAACTCATCTAATAAACACTCATAACACTCTTTACTCTCAAGGGTTTCAATCATAATAACGGCTCAGGATGTTTAGTCGTTATTCGACGTTGAGCTTGAATACCGGCGCCTTATGCCGTTCTTTCATTAGATCTAATGATTTAACCAAAGCCATAATTATTTGATCCGTGGTTTTTTGCGTCTCCGGCCACTCAACTCTAGCTGTCGCCAGCAATTCACCGATATCATCTGGCGTATCACGACCGGCCTCCATAATCATATCTTCTATCATGCCTGGCTTTAATTCGGGCCGAAACAAAATACCATAAGTCATACTGTCTGGCCTGATTGCCAACCACTTTCCTTCATCATCGATCAGTATAGGAGCAACATTGTCAGGTAAAGTGGCTGACCCGTTGTAAAAAACCAGTACTCGCTTACCATCAACAGCCTCGGCCAGAGCATCACCTTCACCAGCTTCGGTTTTGTGTGCGGTTGTCCAATAGGCATTATGATATGGCTCATCATGCAATGTAGCACCGGCATTTTCAGCCAACAACAATGCACCAAAGCCAAAACCCACAACTGGACGCCTTGACGCCTGAAAAAGGCGAAGCACACGCCTTTCTGATTCTATCCAGGGAGTTTGCTCTTCATTATTAATGAGGCTGGAGCCACCAAGAATAAACAAAGCATCAAAATGAATGGCAGATCCAGGTAAATCCTGCCCTACAAATGGCCGAAAATAACTAAAACCGATATCACGAATTTCAAGCTGCCGCTCAACCTGACCGAGAAACTCACTGTAATTGTGCTGTATGACCGCATAACTTTTCATAAACTAAGTACTACCGGTAAATAATGATCAAGTATTATGTGCGCAGATACTGATAAAATCAAACATAGGTAAATAAGTTAAAGGCGTACCCGTAAACCGAGCCCGCTATTTTTTCAAAAAAATATTGGCGAAAATAACACGCAAGGCCCTTCGAGATGAAAATAGCACTTTAGAAACGTAAAAAGAGAAGCTGGAGGAGAGCTGAATATCGTGCTTGGCTTTTGCTACAGAACGAGCGCGGCATAGGGCTTGAATCCAAGGGGTAAGAAGGCCTGCCTGAAACAGATAATGATTTCAGCTACTCATAACCACAATAATAACTGCATGTTAATAGCTATATCTTAATAGTAGGGTGTTCCAGGCAATATTGCCGAGCAAAATCCAACAACTCTTCCATAGCACGCTGCCTAAACTTTTGCTTTTGATGCACGAACGAAAATGGCCGCTCTAATGGCGTTTCCAAAGGAAGTGCGACAAGAGTACCTAACTTGAGCTCTTTGGCGAGTGTCGCCCTAGAAAGAATAGTAATACCTATTCCGGCTTCAACCGCACCCTTTATCGCCTCGGGACTACCCAGCTCCATAATAATATCAAGATTATTGGCACTTAAACCTACATCCTGAAGGTAATCCAGTATGACATCTCGCGTACCTGAGCCTTCTTCGCGACAAATATAAGGGTACTCTAATAAGTCTTCGATTTTAACCGATGTAAGGTGTGCGAGCGCATGGCCCGGAGGCACAATAGCAACAAGCTGATCAAGCTTACACAATTCTACTGCCAGGTTTTTATTTGATACCGGCGCTTCAACAACACCGAGGTCAATGATATTATTTTCAACCATGGAAACAATACCGTCGGTATTAGAAACTTTTAGACGAACATTCACATCGGGAAAGCGATTTTTGAAATCACCTAGAAGAGCTGGCAACATATATTCCGCGATTGTTGTACTCGCGCCTATAATCAGAACACCACTGACTTCACCCGTCAACTCCTTGACTGCATTTTCCATCTCATCATAAATTACAAATATACGACCGGCAAACTCGTATACTCTACTACCAGCCTCTGTCAGACTTATTCGGTTATGAGTTCGATCAAAAAGGCGAGTGTTAAAATACTCTTCGAGCTGACGCACCTGAAACGTTACTGCAGGTTGTGTCATGTGTAATGATTCCGCTGCTTTTGTGAAGCTTAATAGTTTAGCAACGGTGAAAAATACGTGTAACCTTCTATCTGACATTGCTTTAGTCGCCTGCCATTATAAGTGAGTTTATTGCTTCGATAGTACCAGTTAATAACTAAGATTAATATACGCGAATTCAATTGATGCGATTTTGACTTCTATCGCTTACAATATTTTTATTGTCGTTATTTTAAATGAGCATAAGTATTAGATGAGTGAATACTGGAAACACCAAGATCTTGCTGGTAATGGCCTACAAACCATTAATCAACAATATAGCAGGCTAAAAAGAAACACCAGCACTGCCTTTTTATTGTGCGCACTGTTTCCTCTGGGAGCCCATCAATTTTATTTAAAAGCCTTTAACAGGGGTATCCTATTTTTTTTCCTGACCACGTCGACCATCATCGCCTTTCTATTTTCGCCAATTATTGCCGGTTTATTACTCTTGGCAGAGATTGTTTTATTAATCATCGACATTATAAATATGGAAAATCAGATAGTTCAGTTCAATAAAAATCTTAAAATGAGTCTTTCGCTACAATCAGATATTACCCCACCAAAAGACTTTCGTGGGCGATACACAAATGACACACCCGTCGATGACTATATAAATATAAAAAACAATGAAATTACTGCTTTCGAAACAAAAAAAAATCAATCAGGAAAATCACGTGTTTATTCATTTTCAGAACAAGAAACATTACTTAAAGAAATGAGCAATAAAAAAAAGAAAGAGTAATTATTCAGCGTGCTTCGACGTGGTAACTTATACTTTATTCCAACACTTCATACACAGGCAACTCAAACCAAAAACAACTCCCCTTACCTTGCTCACTTTTAAAACCAATATCACCGTGCATCAACTCTACAATTTCCTTGGTAATCGACAAACCTATGCCCGTACCTTCAATTTCACTACTTTCATGCCCCAACCTCTCAAAGGGTACAAAAATTTGAGATTGGCGATACAGCGAAATCCCTTTACCTGTGTCTTCAACGTTAAAACGTAATTTTTTACCCGTAAGCTCGGTGCTCAAAATAATATTTCCACCCAAAGTGTTATATTTTACGGCATTGGACAACAAATTAATCAACACTTGCTTGAACCGCATTTTATCCGTTAATAAATCGGGCAATTCTTCATACTCAATATTATCAATAAGCTCAATATTCTTCTCGCCACTAATTTGAGTAATTAAGGCCAAACTTTCCTGCACCAGCTCAGAGGGAGATGTCCGCTGCATAGAAACCGGCATCTTACCTGCCTCAATTTGATTTAACTCCAGTATTTGATTAATTATATCGATCAAATGCCGGCCAGCAGCTTTAATTTCGGCAACAGCCTCCTCCTGGCTTTGTGTTAATGGCTCCTCTTGACTCGACGCTAACAATTGCGCAAAACCCAATATCGCATTCATTGGCGTGCGTAACTCGTGACTCATACTTGTAACAAAATCTGATTTTGCCTTACTTGCTTTCTTAGCAACATCTTCGGAAACCTGTAAACTTTTTTGGTACGCGTTTATTTCCGTGACATCACGTATTATGCCCGTGAATAAATTTCTTCCTGAAGACTTAACCTCACTAACGGAAATATGTACAGGGAAAACCTCTCCGTCTTTGCGACACCCATTCGTCTCACGAATTGTACCAATTATATTTTTCTCACCTGACTCTCGATATTTTGCGATATAATCATTGTGGCTCAACCTCATGAATTCGGGCATCAATATAGAAACATTCTGACCGACAGCCTCTTCCTGACTAAGACAAAACATACCTTCAGCAGCAGAATTGAATGACTTGATGATGCCGGTACCATCAATTGTAATAACGGCATCTACGGCGGAATCAAGTATTGCACGCAAAGTTTCTTCACTATTTTTTAATGCCTGAGTACGAATATCTACTCTCGATTCTACATCCAGATTTGCTGAATACACTTCAGTTTTCACACACTCCAACAAATAAACATTTTCCTGAAAAATCTCAACTGCTCTGGCCATTTCACCTATTTCATTCTGCTTATCTACCCCTGGTATTTCTACATCAAGATCTTCTCTTGCGATACGAGTCATGACATCTGTAATGCTAACAATTGGTCTTATAATTCGAATTAACCAATAGCCGCCACCGATAAGAAGTAGTATTGTGATAACGGTTAGATATAGCGTGATTTTTTGCGCATTAATCGCTAATGCCAAAGTTTTAGAATGTTTTTCTTTAGCCTGATTGGCCTGCAATATTATTTCTTTATTCAGTAAGGAAAAAGCATTTAATGATGATTCGTCATCCACAAGCAGTAAAGGGGCAAGGTATTCAGAACGATTTTTTTGCAGGTCGAGGCTGTCGGCTTTTTCTATTTTAGAGGCATAAATTGAGAGGGTATTACTGATGGTTCTTATTGCCTCCAACTCCGTTTTATTTAAATCAAACCTTAAGTAGTCCTCAGTTGCCCGCTGCGCTCTTTGCAGGTCTTTTTTTGCTAACTCTAACGCATCAACTTCACCACTTAAAATAGCCTTTTTTAAATGATGCACCATGCCTCCGTAACCAATAACGCTATGAAGCGTGTTTAATGCGGGGCTTTTCTCTAAATGAGCCTCTTCAAAACCGCCCCATATAGACTCAATATCATAACTACTGGATAAGCCGCACATCGTCACCGCAACAATAACCCCTCCGAACAAGGTCAAAGTCACCATAAGTAACAACGAAGCAGTTTTGATTTTCATTTGATCATTTTTCTACCAATTCATAATGCTTCAATCAATTAGATTATATTTAGTGAGGCTATTTCCATAATACAAGTATCGACTCATTCGGACATAACTTTAGTACCATAGTTGACGAATTGGGGGAAACCAAAAAGAAATAAATGGAGCCCCGAAAGAGGGCTGCTGGGCTACAGCATCAAGCTTTCGAATATAAACCAATATAGATATTTTTAGCGATGGGTAATATTTGGCTAACAGCCAGCATATCCGGGAGATGCTCTATACGGCTCATGCCAACCAAGCTTGTTCCAAGACCGGGAGTTGAACGATTAAACTGCATTGAGCGCTGTGCCGCATTAGCCAGATTTGGCAACACAGCAGACAACTGATCATTTTCAGCTAATGCCAAATGGCCTTTCATCAATGAATGGCTTGCCATAACATAAATTCCGAGTTGATAGGCCGCCTGCAAAGTAGAAGCGACATTGCCCTGCCCCGTTGCATGGCTAAACCGAGTAAATGCTTCGGTCATTACATGGTTGAAAGGCACCTGCACAACGTTAAAATTATGCGATGCACCAAGTCCATGTACTTCTTGTGCTGCTTTCTCGGCCAATCCGATCATAGATGTCAGAGATTGAAACTTAATATCATCCGTTTCAACGCGCATTCCATCAAAGGTAGAAACACCATAACCACGGATTCTATTTTCCTGAACGGCTTTTTCCAGCTGAATAAATACATTTAATAGCTTTTTGTTCGTTTTTTCTTTTCCAATAACAGAAATGTGCACCTCTGGCTGGTCAACCAAAAATACATCCAGCGTTTCAAGCCCCATTAAACTTCGAGACAGATCAATTTGATAATTAATATACTCTGGAGACAACAAATGTATCTGATTGACTAGATCATCTTTACAACCAAGTTTTTTTTCCACTATTTCTTTTTCAAACCAGTCGTCAAAATCTGCAGGCCGACCACCTCGTAATGTTAAGAATCCCCCTTTAGAAATAACAAAAACAGATTCCCTTGAAACACCGTTATCAAAACTTGCTCTAAGTCCTGCACCCACTGCCGCTAATGCCCGGCCATAACGATAATGCGACGCGGTATCAATAACATTAATTCCGGATTCAATACCTTTAACAATAACTTGACCTATTTGCTCATCAGCTTCGGTCGTCATTGCACCGGAAAAAGTACCAATCCCTAGAGAACTTAGTTTTATTTTTGACTTTAAAAAATCGCTGTAATGCCCCTCCGCAACAACAGACTTCATTCTGCTGGCATATTGTTTTGTGGCTTCTGGTGTTGCATAGCCTTTGATAAGGTTTTTCATATTATTCTGACTCTTAAAAATCTGCGGATTACCTAAAAAGAGGATGATGCTCTATTAAACTTTCTACACTATCAATTACGGACTCACCAACTTCACTGAGATATTCCTGATCCAAGCGTGAAATAAATAAATTATCAAACCAGGGTTCATCTTCATCCATATCCCAGTCCACTGCTTGCAGAAGGTTTTTAGCTTCGTCCGGTAAGGGAGCAGGGAAAACCTGATTCGTTAACACCCCCCAAACGCCAAGCCAACAACGCGCCAGACTTAGTGGATGATAGCCCCCACCTCCAAGCACAACCAATTGAGGTACATTATTTTTTTTCGGCACCGAGTTTTTTATTCGTTGTACTATTTTTAAAAACTGCTGAGTAGATATAGAAAACTTACCCAATGGATCAGGTTTTAGTATATCGGTCCCCGCCTGAAGCACCACTGCGTCAAATTCTACACAGGATAGAATTTTTTCCCAAACATGCTCGAATGCCCAGTTATATTCTGAGTCTGCGGTGCCTTTTGGTAAAGGGAGATTTATCGCATTACCTAATGAGCCAACATCTGACAACTGCCCGCCCTTAAAAGGATATGCATAATCAGAACCCATGTGAATCGAAAATGTAGTGACCGCTGGGTTTTCTCGAAAGGCAAACTCTACACCGTCACCATGATGAGCGTCGATATCCACGTAAAGCACCTTTAAACCTTCATGACAAAGCCGTGTAATCGCTAATACGGGATCATTAAAAAAACAAAAGCCATTAGCCCTATCTGGCATCGCATGATGCATTCCACCTGCGGGACTAAAAGCGACATGTCCGTTTAACAATGATTCAGCAGCCTGAATACTGCCGCCCGTTGCCGTTGCCGGGGTAGAAAAAAAACCGGGAAAATACGGGTTTTCATAATTCCCAACATTATGCTTTTCCCGATAGTCGGCTTGAACTTTTCCTGTTGCTTCTACATTTTTCATAGCGGCAATATATTCCGGGGTATGAAACCATAATAGCTCTTTATCACTCGCCATTTTTGAATCAAGTACTTCACCTGACTGAAAGCCAGCATACGCCTGAATCAAATCATAAGTAAGGGAAACACGAGGAATGCTCAATGGATGCTGACTACCATAACTATGATTACGATATCGCTCGGAAAAAATAAAGTGCGCCGATGTGCGTATTAATTCAGGCTTTCCATTAGGCATAAGTGTCAATCATCAGCCCAGTAAATCTTCCTGATCTGCTCGCGAACGCAAATACAAATAGATATGACGAATAGTGTGCAACGCCATTTTTTCCGGATTTTGCGGAAGTGCGTCATAACGGTCTTCAATAAGACAATTGCGATAATAAACCAGCTCACGCACATTATCTCTAACCGCAGTTAACGAGGTATCGCCTTTTACAAAAGCCTTAAAAAGAACAAGTAAGTCATCACTGTCCGGCAGCTCTTTATCATAGGCAGAGGCATATAGCGTTAACAGCTCTCGGCATATAAGCGATGCCTCAGTTACCAGACTATCTAAACTTTTACTGTCTTTGGTTTTATTGTTTTCTTCAAGCGCTTCAATGTGCTCGTCGATTAAATCAAATTGCTCTGTGAATTTTTTATCTGACATAATTTCAACGCTAATTTATTAAAAGTAATATTGGACTAGATTGGACTAATAGCAACACATTATCTATTATATAAGCATATAATACAGGACTAATATAGCTGCGTACAGGAGCATAAAATGACGAGCCCAATCAAAATCATCAAACTAAATAACGTGCAGTACAACTCCAATAGAGATCCTCAGGTTTTTAGACGTGTCGTTAACAAACCGTTTCGATTGCAAGTGTTTTTAGGTGGAACAGGGAACGCAAATGTCAGCTTAACAACCGGTGATAATACATTGTCACAACAAACGGTGACTTTGCCCGGTACTTTTGACTGTAATGTTGAGTTTGCGACTGCTGCCAGTCACCTGGGCACAGTTAATGTGGAAGTAAATGGTGAGACTTATAAAGACTATGTGAGATTTGATGTAACTGACACGCCTTGGCACGTATAAGCATGTTATATAATTTTGTTAAACAAAAGCCCGAGTTATTCGGGCTTTTTTGTCTCAAACAAATATGTATTTAATCATTTTAAAAATTGACCATTGAACCTATGTTATGCACACAAGAAAAGCCTTGCCTGTCTAGTATCGATTTTGCTTTAGCGCTCCGCCCTCCTGTTCGGCAATAAACAATAAGAGCCTTACTCTGATCCAATACAGATGACAACTGCTCTAACGCGGCAACTGGCAAATTTTCAGCACCCGGCAAACACCCCTGGCTATACTCTACTTCTGTTCTTACATCGATAAGTTTTGCACCCTTTTTCACGAGCTCCCGCGCTTCTAAAGAAGATATTACATTGCTCATTCTCTGCCTCGACTAGTCTTTTATCAAAATTTCTGCTGCTTATTCCCTGTATCGTCTGCATAGTGAATTAGTAAACAGCAGTTTATTAAAATTCATAAAATTTGTGGTATTTGTCACAAAATCTAGCTCATACAGGAGCCAAAACAAAGAGAGTTTAAGCTTTCATGAATATAGTTTTATTCTATTTTATTAGGTGATTGACGCATCATAGCAAGAGCGGCCTGGATCTTACGCTGACGCAACGCGCGCTTTAGAGGGCTTCGTGATAAAAGGATGAAAGTGACAATAATAACGGCCGAGCCGAACACCATAAAAATGGCACCCATAAACGTGGACTTCCCTAATTAATAACCTAACTCAACCCTAACTTATCATCCGGGCAGAATCAAGCGAGCCCCCACTAAAATTTATCTGTTATCACATACCACACGACAGGTTTCCGGGTACTGCAATATCCATGTATTTAGGGTTAGGCAAGTCCAGTTCATCCATGATTTTGATAAAGTTTTCACGCGAATTATTATTACCTAAGCGTGAATTATGTGCCTTTTCATAACCGATTGTTGTTTTACTAAAACCAGAGTAATCATGCCCTGGGTAAACCACGGTGCCATCAGGCAAAGTAAATAGTTTTTTTGTAATCGAGTCATATAAGGTGCCAGCATCACCGGCTTGGAAATCAGTCCTTCCGCAACCACCAATAAGTAATGTATCACCAGTAAAGACAATGCCGTCTACTAAAAATGTAGTACACGTATCTGTATGCCCTGGAGTATGAGTGACGGTGATTTTTTCATCGCCAAGCTCGAATACATCCCCATCTTTAAATAATATATCGGCACATTTAGCCTTGCTGTTTTCATGAACAGCCGTTTTAGTTGCAAATTCCCCCCTCATTTTACCGGAGGCTGTTATGTGGTCAGCATGAACATGGGTTTCTAATGAGTATTTTAACGTTACGCCAAGGCTATTAATAAAACGTTTATCTCGCTCAAACTGCCCTTGTACCGAGTCAATAATGGCGGCTTCATTTGTTTTTTCATTAATCAGGAGATACGTATAAGTCCAGGTCTCGTGATCAAATAATTGATGAATAATCATGCTTATTTCCTTGTTTTCTATCGATACTAAAATGCTTACGCATACTTCACCCAATGAAGACTCATCTCACCTTCCTTAGTTTATCGCCAATTAATGCATATCTTTTAGAGCGCATTAGACTAAAAAGTGAGAACCAGAGAAGAGAATGAACAAAAAAGGGGGAATAACTTTTACCAATTATATTGGGCAAAATATTGAGGCAAAGAATCCAGCATTTGTTGTTGACTAAAAAAACGATCAGCTCGGGACAAACGCATTTCATCCTGAATATCGGAGTCTCCGCCAAAACAAAAAACGGGAATATTAATTTGATACTGCATACGAATTTGTCGAATGACATCTAGCGGATCAAATGCGTCAAATTCATCCAAATCCATGAGTAAAAAGCGGAAAAGCAAAACTTCGTTCCACTCCCCCAGATCTTCAAGATCCGTAATAACAGACATTGTCCAATCTTGAGGTATAAGCGCCTCAACACTTGCCTGAAAATCAATATTAGTACTCATAAAAATAAGGCGCTTTTGTAAGCGTAATTCAATCGTCGGTGAAGGCACTATTCGTCTTTGTCAGGTTTGGGGTTATAAAAATGATCAAAATAAAAGCGACGTTGTTTCAAATCTTCATACAGCACAGCCCGTTCATTTACACCCTGTTCCATGACTTTAATTAACGCCGCACCCTGCTCAGAATCGACAATATGCATGCAACCAACAAGATCGTCATCCGTATTTAAAAAGTGCTCCTGAAACTCAGTCGGAAACTCCGCATAAACCATTAAGGATTTACATGTAGGATCGGTAGGCTCTAGTGGTTGAAAAATTAATTTACCTAACCACGCTAAACGCGCCATTTGATCAAACTGGTTAATATCCAGTTTTTTCCCGGCGGTGTATTTGCGCAATTCGTTTTTAAGGTTTCCGACTTCTTTGATT
>JAOTSL010000243.1 GCA_029864945.1 Gammaproteobacteria bacterium | reverse complement strand
GCTTTACCTTTTTTAATAATGTCATGCAATTCGGTGCGTTCTGTCTCGGTGAGTTTTATACGGTATTTTTTAGCCATGCTGTCGCCAATCCTTGTGCGTGTAATCATTCGACTAGTTTACACGGCACTCGGCGGATGACAATGTACTAGGCGCGAATGGCGTTTGCTAATTGTTAGTCTAGTCGAATTGCTTGGGGATCATTTGCTAAATCAAATATTAATCTTTCGGGTGTTGTTCATCTGTTCCGGCATGATTTTTGTTTAACCAAGTTTCAATTAGTGAGGCTTTATATCACGTCATCTATCACGAATATTTTTATACGGAAACAAATAAAATATTTTGCTATCAATGGGTAAAAGTGTATATCAAATGATATTCATCCAACCCTAAAGTACTACTAAACAGGGAATTGTTTAATTGGGTATGTTCAGTAGGCTTAAAAGTCGTTTTACTATCTTTGCAGTCGTACTTGTCGTTGTTGTCTTTGCTGCGGAATTGCTCGCTCTAAAGAATGTATCGAACACCAGCGATGAAATTGCGGGAAATTTGGCCAAGAGATACGCTTCGCAAAATTATAGTCAGCAAATTTATGATGACCTTTTTGATAGTTATAAAAACCTAAATGCTTTTCTATTAGATCCCGCGCGCACTCAGTTGCGGGGCGAAATACATGCCTCCATTCAAAACTCCATTGAGGCTAGCCGAGCTTTATCAAGTACGGCCTTGCTGGTTTTACCTAATGGTTCTCCAATTGACTTAGACGAATTGACCGCGTTATTAATCGAACTTAACTCTGATCTTTCTAATGTATTAAGTGTACGCCTTGTCGGTTCCGAAGAATGGCGAACAGATATTGCTCTAATTAATGAACAAATTGAGTCAAAGCTAGACGCTATAACAAGTATATTCGCCCAACTTAATGCCTATTTTGAGGTGGAGAGTGTACGCGATATTGATTTACTGATTGCTGCTGCGAAACTTCAGTCAGGATTTATGTTGTTATCGAGTATATGTATCGTTATTTTTTTAGGGTTAACTATTTTCTTTTTTGAAACGTTGATATTGCGACCTGTCAGGTTAGTCTCCGAAGCAATGAAGGCCGTTGCTTTTGGCGAAAGTGGTGTTAGTTTGCCGTCAGTTGGTGCCAAAGAGACGCAGAATTTAATTGATGCATTTAATGAAATGCGTTCCCAGGTAAGGCACCGCCAGTTTGAACTGGAGCACCAAGCGCTGCATGATAGTTTGACAGGGTTGGCGAATAGAACTTTATTGCGTGATAGGTTGGCTCAGGCAGTTTATAACGCCAAGCAAGCACAAGGCGAGTTTTCATTATTGATACTTGATGTTGATCGCTTTAAAGAAATCAACGAGTCGCTGGGACATCAAGTGGGGGACATGTTGCTGGTTGAGGTTGGTGTTCGCCTGGAAAGCATGCTGAGAGAAATTGATACAGTCGCGCGTTTAGGGGGCGATGAGTTTGCTATTTTGTTACCTCATGCCGGTACGTCGTATGCGCAACGTATCATTGATAGAATTGAACGGATGCTTAAATCCATTCATACGATCAGTGGTTATCAGATATATGTTAGTGCAACGATTGGTGTGGCGTCATTTCCAGAGCATGGCACAAATGCTAACGTGTTATTAAAGCATGCTGATGCAGCACTTAATTATGCGCAGAATATACAAAGTACATTTTCGTTTTATGATGAAAAATCCAATGGAGCAAGTCCTGACCGGATAACTTTGTCAGGAGATTTACGCGATGCGATCAGTAATAACTCCCTCTATCTTGAGTATCAACCCCAGTTTGATTTTGAAACGGCAGAGGTTGTTGGAGTAGAGGCGTTAATTCGATGGCAGCATCCTCATTTGGGAAATATAGCAGCGGACCAGGTAATTTCGATTGCCGAGCAAACCGGTCAAATAAACGCCATTACTAACTGGGTGATGAATGCTGCAGTTAAGCAATGTGCCGATTGGCGGAGCGAAGGTCTAAAGCTGGGCATGTCAGTTAACCTTTCCGTGTTAAATCTGCAGGATCAAGGTCTGACAAAAGAAGTGGCCTCCTGTCTCTCTCGTTATGATTTAAGCCAACATTACCTCACATTTGAAATCACTGAAAGTGCAATGATGATTAATCCAGTTTCGGCAATGAAGACATTGAGGAAGCTGGAGTCAATGGGGCTAAAATTAGTAATTGATGATTTCGGAACTGGTTTTTCTTCTTTATCTTATTTAAAGCAATTGCCGGTAGGTAAACTTAAGCTGGATAAATCATTTGTTATAGCCCTGGATAAAGACAGTAATGATGAGGTTATCGTCAGGTCTACTATAGAATTAGCGCATAATCTTGGATTGCAAGTGGTAGCCGAAGGTGTTGAAAGCAGAGCAAGTTGGGATATTTTAAAGTCGCTTAATTGTGATTTTGCACAAGGATATTATATGAGCAAACCAAAATCTGCCGCTGACCTCAAGGGCTGGCTGAACGATCGTGACGCCTTAGAAAGTCTTGTTGGCTGAGCGAAATATCATTACCTAAAGATCTTACATTATTTACCGATACATTCTATATGAGTCGGATTCCAAAACAAACTATAAATATATCAAACTCTTATACCGCTTTCCATAAAATAGATGGAGATCATCCACTAAAGAATACGGTAGAGAATATCTATGTTGGTTATCAGGCGTATATACGTCCTGGTGGCGAAGTGGGATATTTCAACTTTGAGCTTGCGAAGGAAATGGGATTGATTCCTCGATCACATCCTCACACCATGAATGCGGAACTAAAAAAACATCTTTTAGAGACTTTTTCGCTACAAATCATTAATGAATACGATATTCAGCACAAAACTAAAATTGCCCCGTCATCGATCAAAGCTAATGAGTACATGGCGACACGTTATCTTCAAATTCAGCACCCCAATAAGCAAGGCAAAACATCCGGTGATGGGCGAAGCATGTGGAATGGTCATTTTAAAGAGCGTAATGGACAAAAATCACATTGGGATGTATCAAGTTGTGGTACAGGCGCTACCCGCCTGAGCCCGGCAACGTCTAATGAAAACAAATTTTTTAAGACTGGTTCGAAAATGGCGTCATATGGATGTGGTCGTGCAGAATTTTCAGAGGGGATGATATCGGCTCTTTTTAGTAGCATGATGCATCAAAAAGGAATAAGAACCGAAAGAACTCTCGCGGTAATTCGATTTAAAAATGGAAATTCTGTCAATGTGAGAGTGGCGAAAAACTTATTGCGCCCGGCACATTTTTTTGGGTATATGAAACGTGGTGAAATAGAGCCATTAAAGCAGTTGATGGATTACCATATTGCCCGTGAGGTGGAGAACAAAAATCTAAAGTTAGAAAAAAGTGACAGTAGCGACCGAAAAAAATACCGTTTATTTCTTGATAAAGTCGCAACCGACTTTGCTACGGTCTCGGCAGTATTTGAGAGCGAATACATTTTTTGCTGGATGGACTGGGATGGGGACAATATTTTAATGGATGGTGGGATTATCGATTATGGAACGATCCGTCAGTTTGGACTGTTTCATCATGAATACCGTTATGATGATGTTAAAAAAATGTCGACGACCATTACCGAACAAAAAAATAAAGCAAAATATACTATACAAAGATTTATTCAAGTCGTTGATTTTTTAATAACCGGAAAAAAGAAGAATATAAAAACCTTTTCAAGGCATGCCGTTCTGGAAAAATTCGACGCTGTTTTTCACGAGGTGCTCGTGCAGCAGCTTTTGGCTAAATTAGGGTTTACCGAGGAGCAGCAATCATTACTTCTAAAAAATAAACTTTCGCGTGAAATCGCATTTGATTTTCAGAGACAGTATCGTTATTTTGAAAAGGCTGTTTCTGGTCGTAGGGCATATAAAACACCGGATGGTGTAACGCGAGATGCCATTTTTTGTATGAGGGATTTTTTGCGCGAATTTCCACCATTTTACAAAAAATATGATGAAATTATGTCTCCCTTGGAATTTATTGCGACAATTGCTTCAAATTACTCGTCGGGTCGTGATCTTATAAAATATGAAAAAAAGGTTGTCAGAATAAATAAACTTCAGCTGAGTTACTTGTCTTTGCTAAAGCATTGCGCACGACTGACGGGGCTGGAGGAAGATAAACTGATAGAGCAGCTGACGCATCGCTCAAGTATTATTAATCGATATGATATTTTGACGGGTAATGGCGTTATTCTTATGGTTGCCCGTTTGTTAAAAAGCCGCTCTAAGTTGAGTTTTGCTGAATTTCAGGGCGTAATACATCAAATAACTATGGGGCAGATAACAGACCCGGATTTTGCAAAAAGTAATTTAACTTCGTTGTATCGACAATCTCAAAAAACGAATGAACTATCTAAAAAAGCAGGTAAGTTGGTTGGGAAATATCGCGAATCGATTTAGAGTTTTCGTTAACTTATCTACTTATAAAACCCCGTGTACAAGTGTTCATATTGAAAGAGACTTTTGTAAACTATTTGAACGGTGTGCCGATACTTTACTCATGGATAGTAATTTACATGGAGATTACTCTAAGTGAGTGACCTGAGTTTTAAGCAACTGACAATAGTTCTAA
>JAOTSL010000242.1 GCA_029864945.1 Gammaproteobacteria bacterium | reverse complement strand
AAGTTGCCGTAATGAATCAATCGAAATATTCATGGTTTTAGATAGTGATTCAGTAATACCCGGCTCTACACTCGCATGAATAGTTAAATCACCGCCTGCAATAGCTGAGATTTCATTTTGCAGTGTTACTATTGCATTGGTAGTTTCTTTGTTTGTCTCTTCTTCGTTTAATAGTTGAGAGCGCGTTTTTTTATTAATAGAAAGTATAAGTGCAACTAGGATAGTGAGCGCTAGTCCTCCGAGACTGTAAATTAATGTGTCGATATTTTTATGTTTAGTTGTTTTTGAGTGATACTCATCTATCAAGTTATTGACGCTTGATAGCAAGTTATCTGAGTTATTTATAATTTTATCTGCCGCGATATGAGCCTGGATAAGACTGATTGAATTTTCATTGACCCGAGTTACGAGTTCTTCAATTGTTTCAAAGTTGAATATAATATCTTTTATTTCCTGACGCAGGACTTTGCTTCGTACTTTTACGATATCTTTTTTGTTATTTCCTTTTAGCATGCTCTCGAGTACGTTTCGGAATGTTTTTGTATCTTTAGATAATGCATTGATATGTGTTTTTGTGGCACTATCTTGCCGGCCGACTAAACTCATGTTGCTTATGATTCGCTGGGCTAGCAATAATTGATGGCTGGCTACGAAAATTAGATTTGGTTCTGATTTCCTAGAGATAATGTCATTGATGAGTTTTTCTGATGACAATACAATTTTTGGCATAACAGAATTGACTGCGCGCACAAATTCTTTTGTTAGTCGAATGACTTTTTCGGATTTTAAAATAGTATCAATATTCTTTTGTTGCTCGTTCCAGCGGGCTATGACTGTGCGTAAGTTGGCTAGATTTTCATCGTTTGATGGAGGGAGGTTGGTGTCCGGATTTCCTGTTTCTAGTTTATTTAGTGTATTGGTGAAGGCGTTTTGTGTCCCAAGCAACTTATCAAATGAGTTCTCATTTCCTTTGTCGCTCTCGTTGGAGTATTTTATTGTTTCAAGAATATAGGTTCTTAAGTTGCGACTTAAGTGAGAATATTCATGACTGTTTTCATTGAGAGATGCTTTGTAGTAAAAAGAAAATGAAATTCCGATAATACTAAGAATAAGTAGCACTGCGAGTATCGCAGGCATTTTATGTCTTTCTTTTTTTTGCGGTTCAAAGGAGATGTCTAGTGTATTCATATTATCGTATTTTTTATCGTTACTTTCTGATTTCAATTGTTATCGTGCGGCATTTGAAAATTCTTTGTTCTTTATTAATGCAGGGATGGAGAAATTACCGCGAACCACGCCATTGTCGTTAAATGTAGTGTCGATAAAGGGTTTTATTTCTTTTGAAAAGTAGTCTATTTGTTTTTCTTCTTCTAAATGTACTGGAAACTGACTTAACCCAAAAACTTCTTCTAGTAGTAGTCCGAATATTTGATTATTACTTTTAACCACAACAAGTCGGCTGCTTTTCATTAATGTTGTTGGCTTGTTAAATAAGTATTGTTTTAGATCAATGATTGATAGCGGTTGGCCTCGTAGGCTGGTTAAGCCAAGAAACCACGGTTTTGCACCGGGTACGCTGGATAAACTATTCTGGATGTTTGTGTCGAGGATTTCATCGATATAAATATTTTGTATTACGAGCTCATCTTTAAAAATGCGAAAACCAATACCTGACCAAATTTGTTTGTCAAATTTAGCGGGTTTGGAATTTTCACCTAAGATTTTTCTACAGGCGTCGTCCATTTCTTTAAGGATTAATAACGGATGTGCTGAGCTTGCGTGCATTAAGACTACCGCTTGATTAAAGATTCACTCATTCTGAATCGTATCAATTATATCTAATGTTAAGTGGTTAGTTCAGGACTGTACTCTTTAATGACGCCGAGTAGTTCTTCTTTTGTAAAAGGTTTGGTGAGATATCTGTCGGAGCCTGCAATTCTGCCACGTGCCCGATCAAATAAACTGTCTTTACTCGATAGCATAATGATGGGGGTATTTTTAAAGTTATCGTTATTTTTAATGAGTGCACATGCCTGGTAACCATCTAGACGTGGCATCATAATATCCATAAAAATAATATCAGGTTTGTTATCGACAACTTCAGCGAGTGCGGCGAACCCGTCAATTGCAGTGTATACCTCGTATCCAGCTTTAGATAAAAGATTTTCCGCTGTTCGACGGATTGTTTTGCTGTCATCAACTATCATCACTTTTAACTTGGGTGATGAATCATCAGCACCAGATACTTTGTTTGCTTCCACGTTTTTCATCCTCTTTTTAGTCACTAGTCAGAGCAATCTTTTTTTGATTTTATTTCTGTATTGTTTTCGTAGGTCTTTTAATAAAAACAGTACCTTGATATGAAGCAAAATCTAAACAGGTTGAACAGTCACTTTTTTGTTACTTCAAATGGTTCGTTGTAACGTTTTTTCTGCGCACAAGTATACTTAAGAAAGTTACACAAAGATATGTTGCAACCTATACAAAGTCTAATGAGCACGCTGTTAAGTTAATGATTTTCTGGCTTATTATTTGAAACGTTTAGGGCTGGGGAGGTGCTGGAAAAAGAGTATTCACGGTTTATTATGGTTTTTTGAAACATGTTTTTTATTTATAGTGCGCCAGCACGGTGTAACTCGATGATTATATTAATATTATAAAGATTTTGTTTTGGCTAAAATATGAGGGTAACAAGAGGGTATAATCGGCGTCAAATGGTCTTTGAGTTGAAAAACAGGTGATTAATGAATTCTAACGTTAGAATTGGCGTAGTGATGGACCCGATTTCGGAAATGAAAACGTATAAGGACAGTACGTTCGCCATGCTTTTACAGGCCAATCAGCGAGGCTGGCCAATTTATTACATGGAGCAGAAAGATTTATTTATTCGAGACGGGCGAACTTGGGCTAAATGGCAACAGGTTCAGGTCTTTGATCGCACAGAAAACTGGTTCAGTATATTGGACTCGGGCGAAACGCCTTTAGATGAACTGGTCGATGCCTTACTCATGCGAAAAGATCCTCCGTTTGATATGGAGTATATCTATACCACGTACATGATGGAGCTGGCGGAAAACCGAGGTGTGTTAATGGTGAATAAGCCGCAAAGCCTCCGTGACGCTAATGAAAAACTATTTACCACTTTTTTCCCTCAATGTTGTGTGCCGTCACTGATTTCCCGGTCTATGTCTGATATACGTGAGTTTATTGAGTTGCATCAGGATGTTATCGTAAAACCTCTGGATCTTATGGGTGGGGCTTCGATCTTTAGACTACAGCCATCGGATCAGAATCTATCTGTAATTCTTGAAAATATGACTCAATTTGAAACGCGGACGATTATGGCGCAAACCTTTATCCCTGAAATTACCCAAGGCGATAAGCGCATTCTTCTTGTCGATGGCGAGCCGGCTCCTTATGCATTGGCGAGAGTTCCCAAAGAGGGTGAAACGAGGGGTAATATTGCTGCTGGCGGGAAAGGTGTCGGTGTTCCATTGACCGATAGAGATAAATGGATTTGCGAACAAGTTGGACCTGTTTTGCGAGAAAGAGGTCTTATATTTGTGGGTTTAGACGTAATAGGGGACTATTTGACGGAAATCAACGTCACCAGCCCGACCTGTATTCGCGAGCTTGATGCGGAATTTGGTTTAAATATTGGCGGTGATTTGATGGACGCAATAGAGATGAGATTGTCGAATAATGCGTAATAAAGACCTTTCTTCTATTTCTGTAGCAAGACAAAGAACGTTTTTCCCGGAAAGCGTTTCCAGCAGATTGGTTATTCTACTGGTTATATTTGTTGTAATGCTCTCTGGCTGCGAGGCAGAAAAAGAGCCGGTTGTTGTTTTTGAAGAGCAAATGCTGGTAATGGGAACCATCGTTAATGTGACGATTGCGGGTGAGGAGCAAAAGACCTCAGATAAAGCGTTTCATGACCTTTTGACCGATTTTAAATACATGCAGGCCGCGTGGAATCCATGGAAAAAGGGTTCTCTGGCCAGAATAAATAAATTGCTTCCAATGAAAGCCGCTTTTTCGATTGGTCCAGCGTTAAAAGATATGATAAACAAATCGGTGATACTCGAAGAAAAAAGCCAGGGCTTGTTTAATCCAGCCATCGGTAAGCTGGTTAAGTTATGGCAGTTTAATCATGACGAGATGCCAAAAGGCCCGCCACCATCGGATGAGTTAATCCGCCAGATACTATCCAGCAATCCCAAAATGACGGATTTAAAGCTAGAGGGTTTGAATCTTAAATCAGACAATCCGGATGTTATTTTGGATTTTGGTGGCTTTGCAAAAGGTTATGGGGTTGATAAGGCTGTTGATCATTTGAAAGAAATCGGCATTGAAAATGCCATTGTTAATGCGGGTGGCGATTTACGTGCAATTGGTTCGAAAGGGGGTAAACCTTGGGTTATTGGTATTAGGAACCCGCGCACAGAAAGTATAATCGCATCATTAAGTATTAACGGTGACGAAAGTGTATTCACTTCCGGTGATTATGAGCGATTTTACGATTATCAGGGCAAACGTTATCACCATATTCTTGACCCACGCACTGGTTATCCTGCCGATCAAACTAGTTCAGTCACGGTTGTGT
>JAOTSL010000241.1 GCA_029864945.1 Gammaproteobacteria bacterium | reverse complement strand
TTTACAAACGCCACTAGTGGCGAAGGTGCTGCTTAAATAAATATCAGCCACTATTCACTGTTTGTGTAGTGGCTGATATTTTTATTCTTTACTGCTGTCTGCTTATATTTTCTGTAAAGTAATTTACAAATGCTTATTTACTTACAAATGCCTATTTACTTGCAAACGCCTATTTACTTGCAAACGAAAGCACCGATTTTAATTTATCCAATTGCCTAATAAAAATATGTTTGGTAATAGCTGGGTCATCAATATACTCCTGAATTATCGGCAGAACATAACCCATCAATTCTTCAACGTTTTTGTAGTCCACCATATCAATATAACGACTATTATATTTACTGAAAATAATAAATTGGTGTACCGTTATTTCAACGCCAAAATGCCCTAGTTGATAAACATACCCAAAGCTCCCTCCATCAACTGGAAAGCGCTTTTTTGATTCTGGCTTAGTGTTTTGTTCTTGCAGAAATAGTTCGACTTGTTGCGTGCATTCATCAACGAAAGTATTTTCTTCAATCATGTTTTTGCTCTTGTTTTCTTATAGTTGTTTTATTCAGGCGTTTTTATTGGTTTTTTGTGTGCTTGTATATTTGTTTTTTCAGATACACTAAACTCTTTTACATATCTTGAAACGGTGTTTTCAAACTCTTCATTCCACGACGGATGTGCATAATTAAGATCTGTAAAAAAACGTAAGTTTTTATCGGACTCTGATGCGGCTGATATGGTGTGTATCATTTCTCTAGCTTGCGGGCCAACGATACAGCCTCCAAGAACCTCTCCAGTATCTTCATCGTGTACTATGTCGATAAAACCTTGAACGTTATTTGTTAACTGGCCCATGATGCTGCCAGCCAAGTTTGTGCGTATTACTTCTGTATCAAATCCGGCATCTTCTGCAGTTTCTTCTGTGTGACCGACACTGGCTATTTGTAATGCGGAGTCGACGACAATGGGAACCTGGTTGTAGTTACTTTTGCGCTTTTTACCGCTCAATGCATTTGTTGTCGCAATTTTCGCATCGAAAAAAGCAGCGTTTGCAGTCATTGGGCCTTTTTTGACATCGCCAATGGCGTATATGCCACTGCTGCTGGTTTCCAGGTATTCATCGGTGATGATGAATCCGTTCTTATCGATATTTATGCCGGCATTTTCGAGTTGTAAGTCGTCAGTGTTAGCTTTTCTGCCAATGGCAATAAGTACCATATCAAAGCCTGCTGCCGTTCCGTCAGAAAATAAAACATTAATGGATGTATCAGAAGAAACTTCAGTAATAGCCCGTGCATTTTTTTTGACTGTTACACCGAGTTGTTTAAATTTTCGTTCAAGTGCAGCACTTGCCCGTTCAGGAATACCGGGGAGATTAAGTAAACGGTTACTGGCTTCTACGATTGTTACTTCTGATCCAAACTGGTGTAGCACAAATCCCAGTTCGGTACCGATGCATCCGCCGCCAATAAATAGAACCCGTCGGGGTAAAGTCTTAATGTCATGCATAAATTCTGCTGAATTAATTATACCGGGTGCCAGTAAAGGGATGGTCGGGTGTTTTTTGGGTTTTGATCCTGTGGCGATGATGATGCGGTCGCCGATTATGGTTGATTGCTCGTTGTCAGAAATAATACTTAAGGTGTTTTTATTTATAAAAGAGGCGTTACCTTGAATATAATGAATGCCGAGTTGTTTTAACCAAGGTTGAATTGTTTTGCCTATAGAATTTACCAGCTTATCTTTATGAGTTATTGCATCAGTAAAATTAGGATTGGCCGTACAATTTAATCCCAGACCGTTAAAGGTTTTTATATCATCAACAAGCTTTGCAACACGTGTTAACGATTCTTTGGGAATACAGCCTTGATTAAGGCAGGTTCCGCCGGCCTTTGACTTTTCAATAATGGCGACGCTATAACCAGATTGTGAGGCAATGATTGCAGATTTGTAGCCAGCTGCACCGCATCCAATAACAATTAGGTCGTAATGTTTATTCATATTTTTTCAACTTGTATGGGCTGTTTCGTTTATGCAACTTGCTGAAATTTCGATTTTTGACGCTTATCCCACATCTTCTCTGCCAGCGCCTGTGCTTCATCTGTTGTAGATGCCTGGCCAAGAAGTTTTAGTGCTATTGCAGCAGTGCCGGTAATGCTGGCAACGGCGTATTCATCAGTATCCTCGCCACGCCAGACTTTTATCATGCGTGTTGGATCCATTTCTTCATCTTTTAAATGCCGCGGTCCGGTAAAAAGAGAAGGCCATTCTTCTTCGGAGAGCTCACCATTTATCACATTTTTAACAAGGCATTTTTGATCAGGGTTACGTTCAATTTCACCACCTTCGCCTTTAAACACAGAAAGATTTGGCTGGCCTAACAAAAGTGCTGCATGTTGGTGTGTGTCACGATAACTGGGATGAAATATACCTTGAATCTCACACGTTGCCTTAAATGGGTTTAACATCCGCGCAATAGTATGCACTGGAGACCGTAAGCCAAGCAAAGGCCGCATTTGTATAATACGATGCATGATAGGTGACATAAATTCTAGTGGTAAATAGGCAAAGTAATTTGTGCTTAAGGAATTAGAGGCTTGTTCAAAATTTTCGCATATCGTTTGACTAAACTGCTCAAGAAAATCACGAGTGTAAACTCTTCCTGCGGTATGGCCTTCAGCACCGTGCATAAACACGCTGATTTTATTTTCGGCAAGTAAAAAGGCAGAAAGTAAAAACCAGGGCAGATGACGACGTTTGCCCGCGTAAGATGACCAGTCAAGTTGCACCGCTGGTGCGTTCTCTGGCAGTGTAAATGTTGTTTTGATCGCCCGCACAAAACCGGCTACCTCTTCCGGTGATTCTTCTTTTACCCTGAGTAGCATCAGATATGCACCAAGCTGGCATTCCTCTACTTTGCCGTCCAGAATCATTTTCATGGAATCGAAGGCTTCTTTTTCAGTTAAGCCTCGTGATCCGCGTTTTCCTTTACCGAGGATACGAATATATTGTGCAAATAGGTGTTCTTCGTACATGTTTTATGGCTCTGTGCGTATAATTATCAGACTATATTAACGATTGACTGCTATTTATCAAGTATTCCGTGATGGATATTTTATGTGATCAGATAAAAAGAAAGCTGGGTATGTTAAAATCCTCGTTTTTCACCATTTTTGAATATTATGACTAGTAGCGATTACTCTAAACGTTTTTCTGGAATTCAACGCCTTTACGGTGTGGAGCGAGCCAATATTATTGCCAATGCACACGTGTGTGTTATTGGAATTGGTGGTGTCGGTAGTTGGGTTGCTGAAGCCTTAGTAAGAAGTGGTATTGGCCAGATTACTTTAATTGATAATGATGATATTGCGCTGACCAATATGAATCGTCAAATTCACACGCTGTCATCAACACTTGGTCAGCAAAAAGTATTGGCTATGGCCGAACGTTTGTTACAAATTAATCCTGAGCTGGTGGTTAATGTGATTGATGATTTTATCACTGTTAAAACCTTTGAAGATTTTCTTTCCCGAGGTTATGACTATGTGGTTGATGCGATAGACAGCATTAAATTTAAAACGTTGATGATCAATTATTGTAAGCGAAATAAAATCCCGATTATTACCATAGGTGGGGCAGGTGGTGTAACTGATCCGACTAAAGTTGAAGTTGTGGATTTGAGTCGCACTTATAATGACCCGCTTACGGCAAATGTCAGGCAGAAACTACGGCAGGAGTTTGGTTTTAACCGAAATTTGAAACGAAAGTTTGGTGTCGAGTGTGTTTATTCAACACAGCAGCAAGTGTACCCAAAGGATGATGGAACGGTTAGCCAACAGAAGCCGGGAATTCACGGCGTTTCGCTGGACTGTAGTTTTGGTTACGGGGCAAGTAGTTGCGTTACTGCAACATTCGGATTTGTTGCAGCGGCTAGGGTGATTGAAAAACTAAAAGACAAGTCAAAAGCCCCGCCAAAAGCCCTGCCAAAAGTCGAATTAAAAGACAAAGAGTTACCTTCGTCGTAAAATAGCAATCCAGCGCCATAAGTTAAGTAAACTTGCTAAAGAGCCTGCAACATATGTTAGTGCTGCCGCTTTTAGTATTTTTTCAGCGCCTTGTATTTCTTTTTCACTGATATATTCACCGGCCTTTAGCATAGGCAGGGCTTTTCCAAAACTGGCATCCCATTCCACAGGTAGTGTTACTAAATGCACCAGTGTGCCGACAAACATGCTACCGATACCAATCATAAAAAAGAAAGCCCCAGCAGCTGGTGCGCGAGTAATCATAGTGACAATAGGGGCTGCGATGATGGCTGCGGAGCCGATTTTTTCGGCAATCTGTGCCGTTTTAATTAATCGTGTTCTTAGCTTTAGCAGGGGATGTTTTTGTGCATCCTGAATCGCGTGGCCAACCTCATGGGCTGCAACGGATATTGCAGTGAGAGATTTGCCGTTAAAATTTTCTGCGGATAGGCGTACCGTTTTTGATAAAGGATCATAATGATCGCCAATTTCGGTTTCTTCCAGATTAATATCGTTTAAATTTGCTTTGTTTAATAGGTGTCGAGCCAGCTCACCGCCTGTTCCCGGAAAGTGATCTTGTGTTTTGCTATAACG
>JAOTSL010000051.1 GCA_029864945.1 Gammaproteobacteria bacterium | reverse complement strand
GATAAATCTGGCCCGTTCAGGTGCTGGTATCGTTGGCATACATACTGGTCTGGCAAAAACAATGTCGGAGTTAGAACCAATACTGGAATGGATGCCCCTGCCCAAACTTGAATTTTGGATCGTTAGCCACGGTGACACTCAATTTAACGCACGTATTCGTGCGTTAAAAGTATTTCTTTCGGATTGGTTTTGCGAAGATCCCTATAAACACATTATTCTGTAAAGAATTAAAAGACGCTCTAATTAAAATTAATATTTGCAAAATTATCAACGCATATGTGTTGCGATTGATTGGACGTACAGTCTTCTTCTCGGTCCAGCAATATTGTGCGCATACCTGCTTCTGCGGCCGCATCCAGTTCCAGCACAATATCGGATAAAAAAAGAATTCCGTCTGCTGCAAAACCAACTGACTCGACAATTGAGCGATAAGAATTAACTTCTGTTTTCGCTCCGATTTTAGTGTCGAAGTAATCACTAAAAAGAGGGGTCATATCACCGTAAGCTGTATGGCCATACAATAGTTTTTGCGCGTAAACAGAGCCGGATGAATATACATAGAGTCTTAAGCCCTGTTTATGCCAAAGATCAAGATATTGATGTGCGTCATCATAAACGTGGCCGGTGTAATCACCTTGCGTGTACCCCGCTTCCCAGATCAAACCTTGTAAAGCTTTTAGTGGTGTGATTTTTTTGTCTTCATCAATCCAGTTAATAAGCTGTTCGATGGTCTCTTCAAGCGTTAGTGAACAACCAGCTTCTGTTTCAACATCTTTAATTAATGCAGCGACTTTTGGTCTTTGATAATTTCCCTTAACAAAATCACCCATGTTTTTTCTAGCATATGGAAACAATATCTCTTTGACAAAAGATAACGACGTTGTTGTGCCTTCAATATCGGTTACGATTGCCTTTATCATGTAATGCTTGCCACATAGGTATCCATGCTTGGTAAACGTGTTGCGATATCACTGCCAGTGAAATCAGCTAACCAGCCATCTTCCGTAGTGAACAAACGGATACATTTAAAATTTGGATTTTCTCCCATATCAAACCAGTGTGTTACGTTGGCAGGTACGCTAATTAAATCACCTTTTTCACAAAGTAATAAAAAAACTTTTTCGCCAATATGCAAATAGAACAATCCGCTACCATCAACAAAAAAACGAATTTCAAAATCTTTGTGTACATGCTCCGATAGGAATTTTTGACGAAAATCGGACTTATTGGGGTTGTCTGGACGTAAGGCAATAACATCGGTAGATTGTATATTATATTGTTTTTTTAATTTTTCGATGGCGCCTTCATAAGCGGCGAGCACGTCTTCTTGTTCTGCCGAATCAGACAAGGGGCTTGATGCCTCCCACTGTTCAAACAACACTCCGTGTTCAGTCAAAACATTTTTTATCTCATTAAAATTTGTTAACGGCTTACCGCTGGCATCTCCCGCCTCATTGTAAACACTTAATGCTGTCATTCCTTTATCCTTTTTAACATTAGCTCACATTCAAACAAAAACTCAAATGCTTCTACATGGCGCAATACATCGTTCATACTATCACCCCAGGTATAAAACCCATGCCCTCTTATCAAATAACCAAAGGCGTGATCAAGTGTGGCCAATGTCTCATCTGCTTTTTTCGACAAGCGTGCGATGTCTTGGTCGTTATCGAACACAGGTACTTTAAGACAATGTTCATGGGTTTCAATGCCTGAAAATGCTTTTACTATTTCGTAATCTTCAAGCATTAACCAGTCGCGACTAATGCGTGACAAAACTGTCGCATTAACCGAATGAGGATGCAAAACAACATTTGCACTTTGATAGCGCTGATAAATTGCTGTGTGTAACAAGGTTTCTGCAGATGGTTTTCGCCCATCCAGCGAGTTTCCTAGATGATCAATACACATAATATCATCAAGCGTTAATCGTCCTTTGTGGGCACCGGATACCGTAATCGCAATATTTCCATCAGGTAAACGGGCTGAAAAATTACCGCTGGTCGCTGGCACCATACCTTTACTGTATAACTGCTCTCCTGCATCGATCATTTTTTTTGCGATCTGACTGTCCGCTTTCATCTTACCCTCAAAATTTCTACAAATTAATATTTAAAACTATACATTTTCTGTACAAAAAATTAATACCGACCACCTGATTTGTTGATGTAATTTGATAAGGCTTGGCTCTCAACATTCATTCTGGTCAAATTACTGTGAGTCACTCGAAACAATGCTCGCATTACTTTGTAAACTACTCGAGGATGTTGCTTCAATAAACCTTCGAACGCGTCTGGCTCGAGTGTGTATATCGTTGCTTCAGCAACCGCTTTTAACGTTGCCTTTCGTGTTGTACCGTCAATAAATGAACGCGTCCCCGCACATTCACCCACATTCATGGTGTACATTACGGTTTCTTTTCCATCTATTTCACTGGTTACAGCTAAATCACCTACAGCCAGTAAAAATAATGTATCCTCAGGCTCACCTTCATTAATAAGCACTTCATCGGCTGCAAGAGACCTAACAGCCATGATCTCGGTCAGTGCCTTGCTTTCATCTTCATTTAGCTCAACACCAATCAAAGAATTACGTACAATACGATAGTCTTTTGTTACTGACATCCTTCTCTCCTCATTAACTAAGCGGTAAATTCTGATAGTAATATGGTTTAAGATTATTTCCTATATTTTTAATATGACTAGGAGCCTGTCCGAGAATGGAAACCGTAGCGAAGAAAAGTTATTTTAGAGCAGATTTTTCGTTCATTTGAGGCGAATAGTCATTCTATTCAACGAAAATGAACGGAAAATATGGTCAAAATAAATTTTGTGCAGTAGGTTTTCCATTCTCGGACAGGCTCCAAGGAGGCTGTCGAACCTATCCGTTTGAAGAGAAAACTCATGGGGCCGAACTAAAATTTCTTATCATGTGAGGCGAATAGTGATTCGATTTAACGAACATAATAGGGAATTCTGATCGATATCCATGAGTTTGCAGCCAAACAGTGTTAAGTCCAACACAGGGGGCTTCCTAGGACTTCACGGGGTAAATCTAGCAATAATGCGAGACATGCATACGATCATGCGAGTTCCGTCTTATTGGAACAAGAAAATTACGTGCCAGTCGTATTTATATAGATTGAATTTGAGTTGTGTGGGGGGTTCACGTCAAAACCTGGCTTAAAACAAACAGTCGAAATTTTAAGCTAAAACAAAATATTCGATAGCTTTACTATCAAGACTCACTTTCATTTTTCAATGCTGCCGTACGCAGCGATTCCTCGATCATTTCTCTCTCAAGAATATCCTGGAAATTTCGAATCCGCTTCACATAGAGAACTGGCTCTCGGCCTCGCGCATATCCGTACTTAAGCTCTTTGTAATATTTTTTCTGTGCAAGCAGGGGTAATACTTCCGCCATTTCATTCCATATATTCGGGTCTTTATTTAACTCTACCGCGAGCTTTCTCGCGTCTTTCATATGGCCCATTCCCACATTGTAAGCCGCAAGCGCGAACCAGGTTCTATCAGGCTCCTGAATTTCTAACGGTAGACTTCGAATAAGTTTTTTTAGGTATTTTGTGCCACCAAAAATACTGGTTTTAGGATCAAGTCTCCGCTTCACACCCACTTCTCTCGCAGTAGGCAGTGTTAACATCATAATACCTCTCACACCGGTCGGGCTCTTTGCGCGCGCCCTCCAATGAGACTCCTGATACGACTGTGCGGCAATCAACGTCCATGGCAAACCTTCTTTTTTAGCGGCATTTTGGAAGTGTTTTTTATATATAGGTAATCGTTTTACAATTTGTTTTTTAAAGTGCTGGGTATCAACGTAATCAAACGAATCAACATAACCAAAATTACGTTCCAGCGTTGCCTGAAGCTCACCGGATGACTTATAAAATTCAAACCACTGGTTAAGTACTTTTTGCAAGTCTGAGGCACCCATTGGTAACAGCCATGCATGCGGCTCGGGATCCGTAATGTTAAACGCAACAACCAGCTCTGGGTAGTAACGTCGATTAATAGAAACAATATTGGAATCCGCTACGGTGCAATCAATTTTCTTTTCCCAAACATGTTGAAGCAATTGCTCGGAATCGTAGGCGTCGGTTTCATTCCAGGATAACTCAGGATCAGCCTCTTTTAATTGCTTTAGAGTACCCACATAACTACTGGCAGCGGTAACCCACAGTCGAGTATTTTTTAAATCAGATGGTGTTGCGGGGACGATGGAATCACGCCTACAAACTACTTGCTGTTCTACAGACTGGTATTGCGGCCCAAAGTAAAATATTTTTTCGCGAACCGTAGTCTGAGTTAATCCTGCTGTTGCGATATCAGCCTCACCATTAATAAAGCCTTGTAAAATACCAACGGTATCAGACTTGACGATAAAATTAGGTGTGACGTCAAGGTGTTCTGCAAAATCGGAAATCAGGTCATATTCCAATCCTACCTTTCCATTTCTACCTTCATACATAATAGTAGGTGCATTGCGAATGAGTATGTCGAGCTGACCTTTTGCTCTTATTTTATCTAAATGTGTTTCTTTAAATAAACCCAGCCCAGTTTCAGTATAGAATAGAAAAATAAATACAACGACCGACACACCAATAGAAATCAGTGCTGTTGAACTTTTAACATAAAGATTAACTATTGGCTTCATGGTCCATTTTTTGCGCTATATCAGCACCAGAAAAACTGATATTTCGTCATCCCTTTTATCAATAATATAATCATTTTAAAGGGCTAGTTTGCAGTGGTAAAGGATTATAAGCGGTATTGTGTCGTCTATTTGATACATGAAAATGCCAATTCATCTTTTACCTAATAATAGTTGTCGGACACCTAGCCCTATACTTGCATAATTAAAACCATATAAACTGAATAAGTTACAAATAATGCCTATAAATATGCCTGTTTTCGTATTACTGATCGGCTCCGTACTTTGGGGGTTAACCTGGATCCCATTAAAATTTTTTAACCAGCAAGGCATTGATGGAATTCCACTGACACTCATAGCCTATGGTATTGTCGGGTTAATACTACTTCCCATAACGATCAAACAATACCCCCTTTGGCGAGTTGCAAAACGTAACATCTGCCTAATATTTATACTCGGCGGTACCGCCAATTTAGCTTTTGCGGTAGCCATGGTATATGGCGACGTTATTCGAGTGATGGTGTTATTTTATTTGCTACCGGCCTGGGGCGTACTCGGCGGTAAAATATTTTTAAAAGAAGAAATCGATAAAACCCGATGGATAGCCGTTTTATTAGCCCTTAGCGGCGCTTTTCTCGTGCTCGGAGGTTTTCAGCTTTTTGATAGCGCACCATCATGGATTGATTTAGTCGCGCTCGCTTCTGGCTTTGCATTATCCATGAATAATATCGCTTTTCGCGCCTCTGCCGATTTACCCGTAATGAGTAAAATTGGTATGCAATTTATCGGAACATTTGCACTAGCCGGTTTACTCTTACTGTTTCAAGTGCAAAGCATGCCCGCAATTAGCGGCGAAAACCTAGGGATGGTGATTGCCTTTGGGGTTATTTGGTTGTTCGCAGCAGCAATGGCAACTCAATGGGCCATAACAAAAATGGAAGTGAGTCGAGCATCAATTTTAATTATTTTAGAATTAGTGACCGCCGTATTATCCGCAATGTGGATTGGGAATGAACAACTTAGTTTACTGGAAACATTTGGCGGCTTGTTGATTATTATTGCTGCTGTATTGGAGGCATTTCGGGGGGATGGTTCATCCAAACAAACTATTTAGGCTTTTTATGTTTCACCTGAAATTGATTAACGATTTAATGGATTAACGGTAGTAACGTTTATTCCCCGATGCTGAATCCAGTGATTTCAAATAGTCCAGTTTTGCTTTAATTTTGGATTCCAACCCTCTTTCATTCGGGCTATACAATTGTGTGTTTTTTATTTCTTCGGGAAAATAGTTTTCACCCGCGGCGTACGCTTCGGATTCATTATGTGCGTAACGATATTCCTCGCCATATCCCAGTTCGGACATTAATTTGGTAGGCGCGTTTCTCAAGTGTGCTGGCACTTCAAGCGAGCCGGTATCACGTACCAATTGTTTCGCTGCATTAAATGCCAATTCAACCGCGTTACTTTTTGGGGCGGAGGCACAATACACTACTGCATGTGCAATGGCTCGCTCACCTTCTTTTGGGCCTAAGCGAACAAATGCATCCCAGGCGTTTATGGTGATTTCTAGGGCTCTAGGATCTGCGTTACCAATATCCTCCGAGGCAATGGCTACTAATCTTCGTACAACGTACAAGGGATCGCATCCCGCATCTAGCATTCGTGCGTACCAATACAATGCACCATCTGGTGATGAACCGCGAACAGATTTGTGCAGGGCTGATATCTGGTCGTAAAAAACATCACCGCCTTTGTCATAGCGTTTTACATGGTCTTGCACTACCTGTTCGATAATTTTATTAAAAGAATTAGTGCTTTCGCCAGCCGCCCCTTCACTAGCTGACATGTCGACAACATTCTCTAACAAGTTTAATGATCGGCGTGCGTCGCCATCAGCAGCAATAGATAACGCGTCAAGCTGCTGATCAGTTATCTGAATATTTTGATTGCCGTAGCCATTTACTTTATCGTTAAGTGCTCTTTTGATTACCTGCTTTATATCATCACTACTTAAAGACTTTAATACGTAGACACGCGCACGCGACAGCAAGGCGTTATTTAATTCAAATGATGGGTTTTCTGTAGTTGCCCCAATAAAAACAATAGTGCCATCTTCAACATAAGGTAAAAAAGCATCTTGCTGTGATTTAGAGAAACGATGAATTTCGTCAACAAATAAAATGGTTTGTTTTGATGATTGCTGATAATTAAGCTGGGCTTTTTGCACTGCGGCACGTACATCTTTCACACCGGCAAAAACGGCTGATAACATTTCAAAATGCACATCACAATGTTCGGAAACCAGTTTTGCCAGCGTTGTTTTACCAATACCCGGCGGCCCCCAAAAAATCATGGAATGCAGGCGATTTTCTTCAATTGCAGTGCGTAACAACTTCCCCTTTGCCAACAAATGCTGCTGACCGGCAACATCATCGAGTTCAACAGGCCGCATTCGGGAAGCAAGAGGGGCTTGTGCGCTATCGGAAAATAAATCCACGAAAAAAGACCTGCGTTATTCTGATGTATTAAATATGTCTACACCTTCGGGGGGCGTAAACATAAATTTCTGTGGGTCTATTTTGATATTTCGTTTAAATTAGTAAAACCAAGCCGAGTTATCTGCCCTAGATTATCTTCCAGTAACATCTCACTAAATACCGAGCCATCAAAACCCAAAAGTATTTTTGTAAAGCTGGCTTCAGGGTCTTTGGGTAATAACTCTACCCAATGTAACCGCCCCTTAAACCCAATATCATTTATTTTAAAGGTGTCTGTAATCGGTTTGGAATCACTTAATAATACGGCAGGTGTATTCCCCATGCTTTCGCCAATTTCTCGCACGGTAACCTGCTCTAGGTCTTTATCGTGCATCCATAATTTTTTTCCGTCGGAAACAATTTGTTGTTCGTAGGGCGAAATATAATCCCAACGAAACTTACCTGGCCGCTCGATCCAAAGTTTGCCGCTGGCTTGTTCAGTGGAACTGAGTTGAGCATTTTCTACCTTCTGCTCAAAATCGGCGGATAGCGTTTTTAAGTTATCGAAAAATGCAGTTAAGGTTTCTGTTCCTTTTTCTTTAGCACTTACGGGGTTACTTAAAAAACCAATTATAAAAATACAACATACGGCAATACGACCAATCATTTTATCTTAACGCCTTCATTTATTTGTAAGTGCTTATATAGCGAGTTATTTATAGGTGCTTTTAATAGGTAGCTTTCTCAGGTTCTTTTTATAAGTACTTATCTATTCGGTACGATAACTTCCCTAAGCCCATTATGTTGTGGCTGAGAAACAATACCAGCTGCTTCCATGGCTTCAACCATTCTGGCCGCGCGGTTATATCCAATTTTCAAACGCCTTTGAACGCCCGATATAGAGGCTTTTTTTGTTTCAATCACAATATTGACAGCTTCATCGTAAAGTGGGTCTTTCTCAGGGTCATCACTGACAGGACCGGAGTCTGATGCACCCATGCCGATGTCATCAATTTCATCCCCATTTAAAATTGCATCTAGATAATCCGGTTTGCCTCTGGATTTTATATCATCAACAATTTTGTGCACTTCATGGTCATCAACAAATGCACCGTGAATTCGAACCGGCAAACCTGCACCGGGCGACAGATACAACATATCACCATGACCTAACAAGGCCTCTGCCCCCATCTGATCAATGATTGTTCGTGAATCAATTTTAGATGAAACCTGAAAAGCGATTCTGGTAGGAATATTGGCTTTGATCAAACCCGTTAACACGTCTACCGATGGACGCTGTGTAGCAAGAATAAGATGTATACCTGATGCGCGTGCTTTTTGTGCCAGACGGGCAATCAACTCTTCAACCTTTTTACCAACAACCATCATCATGTCTGCTAATTCATCCACCACTATCACGATGTGAGGTAACGCGATCAGTTCTTCTTGTGGCTCAACACTTTCTACTTTATACAAAGGATCTTTTATTGGTTCGCCTTCCTCAATAGCATCAGTTACTTTTTTGTTATACCCAGCGAGATTTCTTACACCCAGTGCCGACATCAGTTTGTAACGTCTTTCCATTTCTGCAACACACCAGCGTAACGCGGCAGAAGCGTCCTTCATGTCGGTTACAACAGGCGTTAGTAAATGAGGAATGCCATCATATATCGATAATTCCAACATTTTCGGGTCGATCATTATCATGCGGATTTTTTCAGCGGTAGCGTTATAAAGCAAACTCAATATCATGGCGTTTACAGCTACCGATTTACCGGAGCCAGTAGTACCGGCAACAAGTAAGTGAGGCATTTTTGCCAAATCGGCCACCACAGGGTAACCGCCGATGTCTTTACCTAATCCCAAAGTTAATGGTGATTTGGCTTTTTCATATTCTTTAGCCTGTAAAATTTCAATCAGCCTTACCATATCCCTATGCTTGTTAGGTATCTCTACACCAATAACTGATTTTCCCGGAATGACGTCTACCACACGGACACTTTGCACAGATAAACTACGCGCCAGATCTTTTGCCAGATTAATAATTTGTGAGCCTTTAACGCCCGCGGCAGGTAATAGTTCGTACCGTGTGATGACAGGCCCAGGGAAAACTTCGACTACTTGCGCGGTTATATTAAATTCTTTTAATTTCAGCTCCAACAAGCGGGCCATTGCCTCTAGATCTTCTTCTGACACTTTATGAACTGAAGGTGTTGGCGAATCTAGTAATGAGAGTGCAGGTAACCCACCTTCCGGGTCGTGATCACGAAAAAGAGAAATTTGGCTCTCTTTCATCGCTCTAATGCTTTTTTCGATTTTCTTCTTGGGCACCTCTATAATTTTTTCTGGCTCGTGCCTTACAACAACTGCTTTTTCTTTCTCTTTGTTTACAACGGCCTTACGTTCCTGCCTTGCTTGCTTGGCAATTTTTTTCTCAACCAATCGCTGACGTAATGTTTTCCATCCGTTCACCAAGAGCATTCCAGTCATGTCAATCAGCTTTAACCAAGACATGCCTAACAAGTTAATCCCCGTCAACAGTAGCGCCAACATAAATAAGGTGGCACCAAGAGGGTTAAAAATACTAATTAATATTTCACTAACCTGACTTCCAAGTAACCCACCACTGTTAGCCGGCATATCAGTCACTGATGCATGAAAATGCATTGCCGCAACACCTGTTGCACAGACAATGGTAATAACAAGTCCGATAATTGTTAATAGAAAATGAAATCGATTAGGTGTGCCGACATGTTCTTTTTTACGAAACAAGTTAAAACCGAAAAAAAGCATCATGGCAGGAAACAGATACGCCAAGTAACCAAAAAGAAAATAGGCGATATCAGCGAACCACGCGCCTACTATTCCGCTGGCATTAACGGTCAATTGAGAATCTGTACTGTGGGACCACGCCGGATCACTGGCGTTATAGGTATACAGCGCAATAAACAGAAAAAATGCGATTGCACTGAATAAAATTAACGCGACTTCTCTTAAGCCTCGCTTTTGTTTGGTGGTGAGATTGTTTTCGACCTTACCATCTATCACCTGATTGTCATTGTTGCTCGCGAGTTGACGGCCCAAGTGTTTTCTCCCCATGAATTTAATGCCTTAATGCGGATAATTATAACCTATAACAGAAACTATAAAAGAATCTAAAAAACCTGGTCACTACGCAGTATGTTTAGGTTTAGCTACAGAAGAGATTTGTTTTTGTATGAAAATAAGCCTCTTCTGGGGTGAAAGATGAATACACTGCAAAGTTAACTATATAGCTACTTAATAGAATCACTTAAGTGCAGAATGCACTATTTCTCCTTTTTCGACATTAATCCCTTTAACAAGTGCCTCATTATTTCGCCAGTTTTTATCTGCAAGCTTTAAAACATAAGGCAACAAGCTGGCCGATAAAGCCTGTGAAGCACTTCGAGGCACGGCACCGGGCATATTTGTTACACAAAAATGCGTAATACCTTCCTCAACAAAAGTTGGATCTTTATATGTTGTTGGTCGCGTTGTTTCAATACAACCACCCTGATCAACAGAAATATCGACAATAACACCGCCTGGCTGCATATTTTTTAACATATCTCGGCTAACCAAGTGAGGAGAACGCTGACCGGTGAGCAAAACTGCACCAACAATTAAATCTGCATCAGCAACGGACTGCTCCAACAACTCAGGAAATGGATACAGCGCAGTAACATTCGCACCCAGTGCACGTAAGTTTTCCTGTTTTAACCTGTCTTGCTCAAAAACAGTTACTCTTGCACCCGCCGCTGCGGCTAACAGCGCGGCGTTTTTACCTGCCACTCCACCACCCAAAATAACAACATGCCCTCGATCAGCACCCGGCAAACCACCAAGCAGCAGGCCTTTTCCTCCCTGAGGGCGATGCAGTAAATGCGTACCAACTTGTATAGATAATCGTCCCGCAATATCACTCATTGGTGCTAACAGAGGTAACAAGCCATTTTCTTCAACGGTTTCAAAAGCGACCCCCGTTAGTCCTATTTCAAGCAACTTATTCATCAATTCAACTTCTGCAGCCAAGTGTAAATAGCTAAACAAAAGATGATGAGATTGCAATAAATCAAGTTCGGGCCCTACAGGCTCCTTCACTTTGACAATCAATTCGCCTTCTTTATAAACACTCGCTGCATCAGGTAACAGCTTTACGCCATTTTTGGTGTACATTTCATCACTGTAACCGCTCAACAATCCGGCACCTTTTTCAATAAACACATCATGCCCTACCTCAACCAACGATGAGCATGCAGCAGGTATGAGGGCCACACGACCTTCAAGTGTTTTAATTTCTTTAGGTATCGCAATTTTCATTGTCTGTCCTTTGTGTTGTTACTATTTTTTTTGTAAAAGTCTGTTTGAATCACAGTTTAATTCACTACTCGTGTTTCAAGGTTTACCCGACGAACCCATTTAAAGTAATATAGGCGTATATCTCAACTAACGTTCTTATTGGTATTTATATTCACAATATTCTGCAAAAACACACGAATAAAAATTTTTCATGTTACAGATCAGGAGTCCCTATTTAAAATGAGTGATATCAAACACTGCCGACTATTAATTCTCGGTTCCGGTCCTGCAGGATACTCTGCGGCTGTCTATGCATCCCGTGCAAATCTAAGCCCAGTTTTAGTAACCGGCATCGAGCAAGGCGGCCAATTAATGACCACTACGGACGTTGACAACTGGCCAGGTGATAATGACGGTGTTCAAGGACCTGAGTTAATGGAACGTATGCGTAAACACGCTGAACGCTTTAACACTGAAATGGTTTTTGACCATATAAACAACGTAGATTTACAGCAACGGCCATTTGTACTCAAAGGTGACAGCGGCACTTATAGTTGTGATGCACTTATTATTGCAACAGGCGCTTCTGCAAGATACCTTGGGTTGGAATCGGAAGAGTCTTTTAAAGGCAGAGGTGTTTCTGCGTGCGCAACATGTGACGGTTTTTTTTACCGTAATCAGCATGTGGCTGTAGTCGGTGGCGGAAACACGGCGGTTGAAGAAGCGTTATATCTTTCAAACATCGCTTCAAAAGTAACCGTTATACATCGTCGAGACTCCTTCAGTTCTGAAAAAATTCTATCCAAGCAATTATTAGAAAAAGCTAAAACCGGTAATGTCGAAATTGAATGGAACGCATCAATTGATGAAGTGCTTGGTGATGATTCCGGCGTAACTGGGTTACGACTTAAATCAACTATCACTGGCGAAACCAAAGACATCTCCGTACATGGTGTTTTTGTTGCCATAGGCCACACACCAAATACATCATTATTTGAAGGCCAGCTAGATATGGAGCATAACTATTTGTCCGTGACCAGCGGTACAAAAGGTAATGCAACACAAACCAGTATTGAGGGCGTTTTTGCTGCTGGAGATGTTGCTGATCATATTTATCGTCAGGCAATCACATCTGCAGGCACCGGCTGTATGGCTGCGTTGGATGCAGAAAAATTTCTGGATAATCTGGAAGCGTCAAAAAAATCATAATGGTGTTTGAGCGGAGTCAGTTTTCACTGACTCCGGATTAATCTAATATGCAGCCACTTATCATTCCATCTTATGATCAGTCAATGGCGTTTCCCGACGTAGAATCCGCGATGGATGAGCCCAATGGCTTGCTCGCCGTTGGCGGAGATTTATCTGTTACTCGTTTATTAATGGCTTACGAGAATGGTATTTTTCCTTGGTTCAGTCAGGACCAACCCATATTATGGTGGTCTCCAGATCCACGTATGGTTTTGTTTCCAGAAAATTTTCATATTCCCCGCAGTTTAAAAAAAACAATCAGACAAAATAAATTTCAACTGACCTTTAATACACGCTTTGAACAGGTTATGCGGGCCTGTGCGCAACCACGACCCACTCAACCAGAAACCTGGATAACAGATACAATGCTTCGTGCTTATGTTAAATTGCACCACGAAGGATTTGCACATTCATTTGAATCTTGGAACAACGGAAATTTAGTTGGTGGCCTTTACGGCGTTGCGATTGGTAAAGTGTTTTTTGGTGAGTCGATGTTTTCTTTTGAAACGGACGCATCAAAAATTGCATTTGCACACGCCGTTAAGCTACTAACGGACTGGGGTTATGAGCTTATTGATTGCCAAGTAGCGTCTGAGCATCTCGCAAAATTCGGCGCAAGTAATATTAGCCGTAAGGAGTTCATTCAACTCTTAAAAATAAAAACACATTTATCTATTTCCGAGTCTGCCTGGCAATCACCTTTACCCACAGCTCTTAGCAATGGCAAATTCGATGAGTGTTGAAGATTTAAAATTCTATCTTAGCACTGAACAAACCTGCAGCTACTTAGCTGACAGATCATCCGCATCGGTATTTGCAGACCCACAAGGAAAGATGACAACAGAAATTTACAGCGCTCTCATCAATCATGGCTTTCGTCGTAGCGCAAATTATGCCTACCGCCCCCATTGCCCAAGTTGCTCGTCATGCAAACCTGCACGAATTCCAGTTGATCTATTCAAACCGAATCGTAATCAAAAACGAGTATGGATGCGTAATAACAATGTCACCATTTCTGAAGC
>JAOTSL010000240.1 GCA_029864945.1 Gammaproteobacteria bacterium | reverse complement strand
TAACGAGAACTTCAAAAAGTCTGCGCTTTTATCCACACCTTTAGGTTTCAATAGTAAATAGTATTTGTATTCTTCATTAAATAGAACATCGCATAAGGTATCGTCTGTTTTAATGTAAGTAATTCCATTAGCCGCATCCTTCATTACATAGTCAATATTAAAACCGGTACTAGCTGAAACTTCTTCTCCTTTATAACCTCTCACCATTATTTTATTTGCAGCTGAAAAGATAATTTGTGCGTGCATACGTGCATCTCCATCACTGACATCATGCGCGAAAGAGAACATCTCATCATGTCGCTCACCTGTTATATTGATAAAGTTATCTGGTTGCGGGTAATCGAAGCTTATGTCATTTCCGAGGTAGAGTTTGGCATTACAAGAAGAACCGGATTCTGTGTCTTTGCTTTCAATTGCAACAGCAATCATCCCTTGCCAATCCAGGACTTGTTCACCAGCTTTTACAACAAAACGTGTGGCGAACTGTTTTGAGTAATAAAATTTTTTAAAAGAACGATCATCGCTTACATTTGTTTTATCCACTTGCTCCGCCGATTTGTGCGAGCAAGCTAAAATAGAACATAGCGATATGAATACCAAAACTCGTGTTATCATAATTTGACTTCTAGCTTTTAGAATTTAGAGAAATTGATCGGATCAAGATAAAGCTTATTACCTTTCAACCCATTTATTATGCTTAGCATTTCATGCTGGCACAATATAAACTTTCCTGCACTAACTAACAACTTAACCGCGCCATATATTGGCAATGCTACTGTTATTCCATTAATCCCTTCTGAGCTAACATTACATGTGGCTAGTATGTTATGAACGATACCCATACGTGGACCGGTTCCTGCGCTAACAACATCATAACTTGCTCTGATATGTAAAATGTCGTTTTCTGAGTCAAATACAGATTTCCCCCACGCGACAACATCTTTAATACCGAAAGGAACCCAATCTGGAATGGAAGACCTAGACATGCCAGGCGCGTTAAAGGTTACAGCAGGTAGATCGTGAGCATTTGCCATTAACGATGCTAATCCGCCACCCAGTGAATGACCAGTTAAATGAACAGACTTTATGTTTCGATGCTTAGATAGAATGTCTTTTAATGCGCGCTCGGCATGTATAGCCTGGTTTGGATATTTGCCCAGAAAAATAGTCACATCAGCAATCGCATCCGCTAGGTCATCTGTTCCACGAAAAGCGACGACTAACTCTCTACCATTTTCATGTAAATATGCACTTGCGTAAAAACCAAACGAATTATCACCATAAGGTTCACCTATTCTCCTCCACGGGCCGACTTTAATTACATCTCGACTATATACAGCGTTCGCACATAGGGCGAGATCCATAACACTTGGCATTTTATTCTCCATTATTATTTGCTCAATATATCAGCGACCAATATGACAGGGTTAATAACTGACATTCTACTTTTTGGTATGAATTTCGTTCAAAGTTATACTATTAGTAGGGATATATGTGTGACTTACTTCACACTGATTTTTCGTTACCTGATTAATTTTTAGGTGTTCTAAAAAATGAAGCATATACAATAAAAAATGGACTCATTGGGTTGAGTTTGTATCGTTGTACGATTGCCATGTGCTGGAGGGGATTTTTTGTTTACACTTCATTCTTATATTATCTCTTACTGAAAACGCTAAAGATAAGCGGCATTCGGCATTTAGGTAATATTTCGGCTTCGCACGAAATGACGAGTTTGTGAGTCACAACCTATTTGCGATAACGAAGCGTTGATGAATAGTCGAATGAGAGATTTAGAAAAATAATCCTCTTTAAATGTTTAATTCAAGATACTTGAAGTAACTCATCGATACACGTCCTATTATAGATTTGACAATAAATCTATGATTCCCGAAAGATCATTTTCACCATTCCCCTGTAATTTTATTGCTAATTCAAGCGGAGTTTTATTTAATTTAGGTGAAATAATTGTTTTATCCGCGCCATTTTTCAAAAGATATTTAACAACTTCTACCTGATTAAACAACACGGCACTGTGCAATGGCGTTAGCTGATCAATCGGGCTTAGATGATTGATATTCACGCCCTTTGAAAGGTAGTAATCTGAAATTTCAAAAAGCCGTTTATTGTATTCAACTTTATTAACCGCCTCTAAACTGGTTGCGCCATCATAACCAGCGAAGATAAAATATAAGCCGCCGTTCGCTTGAATATTTTTTACATCCTGCTCATCACCACGTAATAACCCCATAGCTGATTTACAAACACCACCTCTGTCCATAGCGCATATCGTCAGGTGTGCAATATCCATAGTCTTGAAATTATAAGCGCCAAAACCTATCGTTACGGTTACTAATAAAATTACGGTATACAGTATTTTTTTTATCATGTTATGCCGCTTTATACTCGTTATCATCTATAAAAGCGATAAACATCACCCGATTATCAGTTTGTGCAAGAATATCAATATTCACATATGAACGGAAGTTTCGAGATAATACTGCACGCACTGCTTCGTAAATTTTTACATCTGCTAAATCGGCCGCGGTTGCATGTTTAAACCAGTGCTTGATTGCTTTTTTTGCAAAACTTTTAATTAACTTTAAAATACCATCCTGATACTTGGCCGGGTTTATAAACGTTTCCCATAATGCTTGTACAAATCCTAGTTTATACGTGGCATCGATAGCTTCTACCAATAAGCCTTGCGCAAAGTTTTTTGTATTGTGTGTTATTGGGCAGACATCAATCTTTGTTGTGTCGGCAGGAAAGAAAAACTTTAATATATCGCGCGTCTGCTGGGCATTAATAATCAGTTCATTTTTATTAAAGAGCTTTAAGGTTAATGTTGTTTTTGACATAATATTTACCTAAAGTGTGAGTTTTATACAATTTGGTTTAATGCTTTAAATTAAGCTTATTGACGCTGAATTGCTAATAAATACAGACTCAATGGTTTAATCCCGGCATAACTAGTAAGTTTAAAATTTCCTCCACAAAAAAACACCTTTGCTCTATTAATTGATATTACCATCAACCACTCGTTTAGAACGTGTCATGCATATATGCAGCTAACCCCATCCGTACTTTGCTAAGGTCTAATTTAGACATACACCAATCCCTTCAAGTTAATCTCAATCATCAATTGGGAGTTTATCGGCCAAAACTGGTGTATATATAGCCACGTCTTCTGTCATTTTTTCATCGGTTGAATGCTAATTTTTGCTTTTTTTGCCAACTCGCCTATGAACTTATCTGCATTTTTATACAACTTCCCAATAATCTGAATTTTTTCATTTTTAAGCTGGATATTATAAATAGTACTGTTAGCTAGTGGATTCAATTTTAAATTAGGCGTAACTGAATTATCTTGTTCAAGTATTTTGATAGATTCAATTTCAAAAAAATTAATACTTTTACCACAATAATTAAATGATGTTTCGAGAAGCTCCAGATTTTGTTTTTTAATTGATAGATACTTTGTAAGAATATAAATACTTGAAAGAACTGCGATAGCAGATATGGGATATTGTTGATAAGTTAATGCGATAAAGCTAAGTAGTAAGCTTAATCCTGCTATGAACAACAACATATAGATTAATACTGGCTTGTATTGAGCTTTTGTCATTGATTTTTTGTACACCTATACATTTTAATATTTTAGCCAACTTCACTTCTACCTGATCAAACAATACAGTGTCATGCAATGACGTAAGCGGAACGATCTTACTTTTTTATTTTGTAGCATGTATTTATGGGCCTTCGTTTAATTCATTAAGTAGCGCTTTGCCTTGATTGGTTAGGCGGTATTTTTGGTTGCTGCTGGTCGGTTTATCAGGAATGGTCATTTCCAGCCAACCGGCTTGGAGCAGCGGCTTAAGTACTTGGTCCCTAAACTTGGTTCGATTGGTTCGGCCGGCAATGGCAAGAAGCTCTCCAATTGCCTTTTCTATCAGGCAGTTATGAAGCATTTTGACTTGGTCCGGACTGAGTCCCGACTGGGTCCCTGTTTGCACTGAAATAGGTTTGGCGAAAGGGAAGATGACACGAATGAAACTTTCACGAATTTGGAAGGCCTCCTTGCCATAAGCCTTGAGAATACGTGGTACGCCCGACCCTAAATGTTCGACAATTTCCAGATCGCGAAAGACACGCATAATCTCTTTGTTGCGGGGCACTGAACAGCCGCTGAAAAAATCGGTTTCAGTAACGCCATAAGGTAGCCCACCCATGGAGGTTACCTCAGCCCGGTCGGAAAAAAACTCAATCTTAGGCGTGGCACCATAAGAGTAGTCGTTATGGACAACTGCATTGATGAGCGCCTCACGGATCGCAATGGAATTAATCAACTCCCGCTCTTGCCGCAGCGGATACGTTATCTTGGTGAAAATGGTGTTTTCCACTTTCACGCGGTCGAGCACGGCCTTGAGCGCCTTAACGAGAGAGCACCGGCCGTAATCGCGATTTTCGATCAAATCAACGCGATCGATTCCAGCGTACTTGGCCACTTGAAGAAATGCACCATTTTCGTCTGCCAGCAGGTAGGCTGCATAATTGGGCTTACCATCCGGGGTCAGCAATTCAAGGTTTTTCATGAAGACATCGTTCAGGTGCAAGCCAC
>JAOTSL010000239.1 GCA_029864945.1 Gammaproteobacteria bacterium | reverse complement strand
AGACAATTATTTAAATTTAGCCTGAGATCAGCATATAAAAATCGAAACAAACGTTTGAATATCGGTTTGCTTGGTGGGTTTTTCATCAAAAGCTTGAGTAAGCGTGCCCAAGGTGTATTGCTTGCAGATTCCAGAAAGTATTCGCCTTCATCATTGTCACCACTTGGAGTAATCACGGCTATGCTAAATCTAAAAAAGCATAACCGTGAGAGACATTCAAAAACTTACGACAACATACTATTAGATATGAATTTGTCTAAATTACTCTCCAAATACATTCCCTTTCTTACAAATAACATCACCACGTGAGATTGAAGAAACATCACAGGCAGCCAAACCGATGTTATTAGCGTTTGAAAAAGTCACTCTTGAACCAAAGGTGGCGATTAAATCAGCGGTGACATTTTCATTAGTAGCAGACGTTTGGTTATTATTTATATCGCTACTCTGTAAAAATGCGCTGCTGCCATCGTCTAATGAAACACCCGCTTTACCATTGTTCAATGCAATGATCGAAGCATTTCGGCCGATATCAAGTTTGCTAGAAGCTTCTATCTGAAAGCCATTAGACCCATTATTATTAGATGTGATCTTGGGGAAACCTGGTGCGGTAGAGAAAAAACCAAATAGATTGATTGTGCTGTTATCAACACTAATGCCTTCTCGGCCATTATTTTCACTAATAATTTGCGACATGCCATCCACTTCAAAATTAGCTGCCGAGACAACATCTAATCCATCAAGTCCGTTATTTCGAGTTGTTAGATTTGAATTGAATAACATACCCGTTGATCCAGTATTAATAGAAAAACCGATAAGTTGATTGTCGTAAAAATTAGCTGACGCACCTTCATCAACAAAAAAGGAAGAGTTTACTGAGATTTGTCCGCCCATTAAATTGTGATGAGAATTCAGGGTACCATTTTTATCTATTTTCAAACTTGAATTTGAAAGTAGGTTAATTGCAAATGCAAGAATATTAGATATTTCGACTGTTCCAGATACGATGACAGACGCCCCGTCTACGGCATTTAAACCAACGGCTGCCACTCTAACGCCATTATCAGTAATAACCACATCATGTAACGCTGCGGTTGCACTACTAAGATTGATGCCCATTATGTTATCAATAATATTGACAGAATCGAGTGTGAAACTGGCATTTCCTTTTCCATCGACACCGCTCAATCCGTTGCGTAATTCAAACCCAGAAACTTCAACACGTGTTGCACCATCAATGACAAGCAGATTCACTGGGAACGGTATGTAATTTGGTTTCTGAATAATCGCTTTTGAACTGCCATCACCTCCAAATAGCTTTATACCATTCTTCGTGATTTCGACGGGGCCGTTACATGTTCCCGTCACTTTAATAGTTGTATTCTCGCTTGCCTGCCCTACTGCTGCTTGCAGCTCATGACCCTGGCTGCAATTGACTTCAATAACGTCGGCGTGAACGGATAGCGAAAAAAGAAAAACCACTATCCCCATAAATTTTAGAGCGGTACTCTTGATCATCTTTAATTCCCTTTAATTAATAGATTTAGTATTTTGCCTAGAATAATCAGTTGATCCACGACTTAATAGCGCGGCCAATGTATTTTTCTCGGCTGTAAGTTTAAAAAACTCGTCAAGATTATAGGTTAAAAATTTATTGAAATTGATTTTTTATTGGTTGTTATCACAGAAAGGATTATGTGAATCACTTTAATATTAAATTGAAAGTTAGCTACGTGTTTCCGGTCAACCAACTATATTCACCATAACGTCTATACCGGAAATTCAGTTAATACCTCCTTCTGATTGTCAGGCTATTGGTAATGGCGCTGCTATAGATTAATGCGATGAGTTTTAAGCTTTAATCCTCCCACTCAAACGGTATGTCATCCTGAACGTCGTGCACGACAATTTCCACTTCTTTCTGAGATACTGGTAACACGCTAAACTCTTCACCTGCGTCGTGCATTTGATTCAAATCCAGCACGGTTCCGGGAATGAGTTTTTCACCCTTGCCCAAATTTCCCTTGACGGCATAAACCACCCAACGCGGGCCTTCGAGGGAAAGCACAAGATACGATGCATCTGCCGCAGCCAGAATAGTATGTGCTGCAATATGTGACATTGAGCTATAACCAAGCACTATGCCACCACCTAATTCGTAACTCGTTGGAACAGCAACTGCTTTTGCCAGCTCATAGACGCCAATGCCAGTACCACCGATAGTTGACGCTGCCGTTCCCACTACTGCAACTCCGCCTGCGCCAGCATAACCGACAGTTTTTGTCACCGCTGAACCAGCTTCGCCACCAATATATAAGGTACTACCTGCCACTGCTTTGGCCGAACCAACAACCACACCTGTTGTTACACCACCCACTTTTACACCAGCAGTAACCAAAGGCACGCCGATATATTCGACTGCATAACCTGAAACATTACCCGCACTTTGAATTGTTAAAGCGCTTAACGAGTCTGTAATGCCGACAGCAACACTGCCAGCCACGCCCGTAGTGCCTAAGGCAACACCGCCAACACTTTTAACGGTGAAGGACGTTATTGCATACGTACTTGCTAATGCCGCCTCAAATGTTGGCGCGACAACATCAATGGTCTTGCTGCTAACATCTACCATTACTTCTACAGCTACTTTGGTTACGGCTGCGCCTTCGCCAGCGACCACCATCACAGGAAAAACAACTGCGTTACTGGTAACATATCCAACAGATGCATAACCGAGTTTAGACAACGGCTTAATGGTGGCATCCCAAAGTAATGCTTGTAATAACCATCGAACAGAATCAAGCGCAGCAAGTCCTACTCCCGTATCAGAGGCGTTAGATATAGCTTCTTTTGACTTAGAGATAGACGCTGAAATATCGCTACCATAATGAGCACCCGTGCCGGCTAGTATTTCGGTAAAATGCTGTGACAAATCATTTCTTACCTCTACACTTTTTTTCCAGTTTTGCTTAAAGGGTGAAGTACTATTTTTATTTTGAGAATCTTGTCGCGTCCATTTTGCTGGTAATGCGACATACCCTTTAATAAAATTTTCACTTATTTTTTCAAAATCAGAATTTACTTTACTGGCACTATCGGAAACGGTTGTTACAGAAAATATAACCGATGAACCTGCAAAAGACTCATAAAGCTTCTGACGCTCTATCGCGCCTTTTGCATATGCGTTCGATTGTTTTCGCATTGCTATAGCAGCAGTTTCAATTTCGCTTCCTGTCTTTTTAGAAAACTGAAATGTTTCACCTATAATATGACTAGTTGTTGGATAAGCACGATAAGCTAACAACTTCGAGTTGTTCCTCGTGAAATTTGTGATTGCACTGGCAACCTGATCGGTCTCCTCAACAACCTCTCCTGCTATTTTAAAACTTTTACGCGTCCCGTCTGCGACCAGATATACCGCATCTCGCGCATTTGTTAACGAAAGTAAAAAAGCGTCTCTTGCTCTGGTACCGGATAATTCAAGTGCAAAGTCCACAGCACTTGGTCCCGGAGGAATTAACATGATTTTCGTGTTAGGTACGTTAATCGCCCCATTTTTATAAAGACTAACGTGCCCTTCCTTAACCAGACGCTTGGTGTTTTTAAGCGGATCATCCTCCGGTTTATTATTGATTCCAGTACACGAAACAAGTGAGATCATAATGAATAAATTTAGAATAATAACGGGTAAAGTAGTCATACTAATAATCCTGCTGCATATCACTAGGTGCGCTTTGCAGCACTTTATTAATCGTCTCTTCATCATCACTGATAATCTCAACGTTAACACCATCTATTAATCGCAACTTATTCAAGTTTGCGACACTACCTACAGGGATATTACCAATGTCGATTGAACCACCGCCACTTTTAATATTTCCACTGGCATAGGCAACCACGAGTCGTGGCCCGTCCCAAGCAAGAAAAAATACGCCGCTGGTAACACCCAGTAACGCCTGCGTCGGCAATGCGGTTAAACCGTTATAACCTAATACAACACCGGTCTTTAGTTCTTCAATACTGACACGAGTTGTTGCAGCTGCAATATCATATACAACAAGGGCTCCATATTTAGCGGCATCTAAACTTGCCCGTGTTACCGTAGTAACGCTGGCGGCAACAGGCGCAACCGCCGTTACTGCAATTTGATTTACAGTACCTACTGTTGCACCGCCAATTGCAGTTATCGGAATAGCGGCGGCAGAAAGAAGAGACATTCCCGTCAATAAGCCACCTTCTATGGTTGGTGAAACGAGTTTGACACCCGTAGAAGTGGTATACCAAACTGTCATGCCGAGCGATTGTACCGTGCGGCCACTGATCACAAGAAAGGCAGTAGTTGGTAAGGCTATGGCATTTCCTATTTCAAATCCCGATCGGGTTCCAACAAACTTAATGTTGTCTGCGCCTGGCGATAGTACACCGTAATAAAGCGCTTTCCAGTAACCTTTTATCATGTTGCCCAAACCACTAATGCTGTTTCCTGCATCGCCTGATTTTTGATACTCGTCCGCAAATTCTTGTTTGCCTCGTTCAAATGCGTCTGACCAGCTTGATTCAATTTCCGGAGTCAATTTTTCACGCGTTTGTTTCGACAATTGTGAAATATTTTGAAAGTCTGACGCAATGTTTTCAAAATACCCTCCTGGAATAGAGCGCAAGGCAT
>JAOTSL010000238.1 GCA_029864945.1 Gammaproteobacteria bacterium | reverse complement strand
TATAGTGCAAGATATTGATGTGCATAGTGAATTTAAAAAATGCGTGGTCACCTTATTGGTGATCAGCAGTTTTTTAAATTGACTAGGTGCATCAAGAGCTTGTGCTAGAAATCGCGATCTAACTGCGAAATCTAGGTTTATCTACACAGTGGCGCGCCTTATGAAGACAATACAGTATATCGAACCGCTATTTCGACCGCCTAGCGAAGCAAACTCCCTTATTTTTCAAATTACCAACGGCTGCTCATGGAACAAATGCGCATTTTGTGAAATGTATACTGCGCCGCAAAAAAAATTCAGCACTAAAAAAGAAGAGCTGGTTTTTGAAGAAATTGAAATCGCAGCCACAACACATCCTGAAACTCGACGAATATTTTTAGCCGATGGTGATGCCATGGCGCTTTCAACTCGTCGGCTACTCGCCATTATGCAACATATTCAAAAGCATTTTTCTTCGATTAATCGAATCTCTGCTTATTGCTTGCCACGCAATGTAAAAAACAAGTCAGTTAATGAGTTAAAAGAACTAAAAGATGCAGGTCTTGGCTTGGTATATGTTGGTGCAGAAAGTGGCGACGACGAATTACTGCGACTAATTAATAAAGGGGAAACGCTCGCTTCCACTGTCGATTCACTTCATAAGTTACATTCAGCAGATATTAAAGCGTCAGTGATGGTGCTTAATGGTTTAGGTGGTAATTTATTTACGGAACAACATGCCCAAAATTCAGCTAGGCTGGTTAATGAGAGTCAGCCACATTACCTGTCAACACTGGTATTGAGTTTCCCTTTGGGTGAAACCCGATTTTTAAGTCACTTCCCTGCTAATTTTAAATTGCTCGATCAAAATGAATTGTTTCACGAAATGGACGTTTTTCTGCAACACACGGAATTAAACAATACTATTTTTCGTAGCGACCATGCATCCAACTATCTTTCATTAAAAGGCGTATTGGGAAAAGACAAAGAGAAACTATTAGCAAAATTACACCTCGCCCAAACCTCGCCAGAAAAAGCCCACCTAAGGAAAGAGTGGCAAAGGGGATTATAATTTCGCGCAACCTATTTTCCTTCTACTGTTACGAACCGATAATCGCAGCCAATAAGACTTTTTCATAATCCGCTTTTGACATTTTCTTTGGATTTCCTGACGACGATGGATCATTAACGGCTTTTTCTGCGATCTCGGTTAACTTATCTTCACTTATTCCAATTTCTTTTAATGTGTGTGGAATACCAATCTCTTTTCTTAATTGCAAAACCCAGCTTATAACTCCACTTGAAGTATTATCTTTCAAATCCAATGCATTTCCCAATCGCTGCATCTTCTCTTCAATAACATCCGCATTGTGCTGTAAAACATAGGGCATCAATATCGCATTGAGCAATCCATGATGTGCATCAAAGGTCGCGCCCAATGGATGCGCTAGTGCATGCATCGCACCTAAACCTTTTTGAAACGCCGTCGCCCCCATTAAAGAAGCGCACAACATTTGTGAACGCGCGACTAAATTACTACCATCTTTTACTGCATCAATCAGATGATTATTGATTAGTCTAATACCTTCAATGGCAATACCTTCTGCTTGCGGGTGATACCCCGGCGAGCATAAGGCCTCTAAATTATGAGACAAAGCATCCATGCCTGTAGCAGATGTGACTTTTACATTTAGTCCAATTGTAAGCTCCGGATCAGCTATTACTATTTGAGGCAACATTTTAGGATGAAATATTATCTTTTTTAAAACAGCCTTCTCATCATGAATCACCGACGCCCTGCCAACTTCAGACCCCGTGCCTGCGGTTGTAGGTACAGCAATGATAGGACAAACTCCTTGTTCTTTTACTCTAGTCCAGTTATCGCCAACATCTTCAAAATCCCACAACGGTCTTGACTGGCCTACCATCAGCGCAATTGCTTTACCTGCGTCCAATGAGCTACCGCCACCAAACGCAATCACACCATCATGCTTTCCTTTCTTATACGCAAGCACACCTTCATCAACATTTTTACCTGATGGATTTGGTTTGACGTCACTAAAAATACCAATATCAAATCCATGCCCAAACATATCAGCAGTTAATGCCTTAATCATAGGCAATCCGACCAAGCCTTTATCAGTCACCAGCAATGGACGCTTCATATTGAGTTGTTTACACGCTGTTGCCAGTTCAGTAATACGTCCAACACCAAACCACACCGTTGTCGGATAGTTCCAGTTGCCTTTTAATAACGAAGCGTCTTTAGACATAACGTAATTCCTTAAGATAACGATTTTAAATGAAATGATTTTGGCCTGGTTAATTGCTCATAACCAATTTCTGATAACGTACAGCCATGGCCGGAATTTTTAACCCCCGCCCAAGCAAGTGCGGGATCAAGATAGTCACACCGATTCATAAACCAGGTGCCGGTTTGAACTTGTTTACCAATTTCTATCGCAGCAGTCTCATCTTTAGTCCAGACAGATGCTGTTAAACCAAATTCACTGTCATTCATTAATTGAATGGCTTCCTCATCCGAGGACACTTTCATAATACCAACAACCGGACCAAAACTTTCATCACGCATTACAGACATAGTGTGATCAACATTCACTAGCACTTGCGGAGCAAGATAAGGTGTTCCGTCGGCATCCGCATCAAACAATGTGTTATCAATAAGAGGTAAGGCACCTTTAGCGATGGCTTCTGCAGTTTGCTGCCTAACTAAATCCGCCGCTTTCGTATTTACCATTGGCCCTAGAGTGGTATCGTCCTTATCTGAGCGACCCAACTTATATTGACTTACCAGAGCAGAGTATTTATCGACAAACGTCTGATAAATACTTTCATGTACATAAACGCGCTCAATGCCACAACAGGATTGGCCGGAATTAAAAAATGCGCCGTCAACTAAGGTTTCAACACTGTAGTCCAGATCGGCATCTTCACGTACATAGGCTGGGTCTTTTCCGCCTAACTCCAAGCCTAACCCGATAAATCGTTTATTCGCTGCTTCTACTATTTTATGCCCGCCACTTACTGAGCCGGTAAAACAAACAAAATCAATCTCGGCGTTGCCAACCAGCGCTTCAGTAGCATCGTGCGATAGATACAAATATGAAAATACACCCTCTGGCAAACCTGCTGACAACGTCGCTTCAAATATTCTTTCCGCACTTAAAGGTGTTTGAGAAGACGGTTTCATAATCACCGCATTGCCGGACATGATGGCAGGTATAATTGAGTTTACAGCAGTCAAATAAGGAAAATTCCACGGCGCAATAGAAAAAACAATACCTACAGGCTCTCGTTCAATGTACCGGTTAAAACCCGCTTGATCATTACAATCAATAGGACTCAATTTATCTGTGGCAATACTAATCATATATATTGCCCGCTCAGCAAACCCTTTTATCTCACCTTCGCAATATTTAATTGGCCGGCCCATTTGCCAGCATATTTCTTTAGCAATATCTTCTTTTTTTTCCAGTAGTTTTTCAACAATCTTCAAACATAATCGAGTTCTTTCTGTTATAGATGTTTTCGCCCACTTTTGCTGTGCGAGTCTGGCCTTTTCTAGCGTAGACTCTATTTCTGCCTTATTGGCATAGTCTCTTTCAACATAGACACTATTATCTATGGGCGAAATTGTTTTAAATTTCATAATGTAATCTCATTACCATTCATATTATTTCAAAATATCGTTGCATTTCCCAGTCTGTAACGTGTTTTCGAAACTCACGCTCTTCCCATTCACGACTGGCAGCAAAATGCTCCACAAAGTTATCTCCAAATATTTCTCTGGCCGCCGATGACTTTTTCAACCGTTGGGCAGCATCCCAAAGTGTTGTTGGCAACGCAAATTTTTCAGGCAAACTCTGCTCGTAGGCGTTACCTTGTATTTGTTTATCAGGCTCTATTTTATTTTTTATTCCCCACAAACCAGATGCCAATGCGGCCGCCAGTGCAAGATAAGGGTTGGCATCCGATGCGGCAATTCTATATTCCACTCTTTGGGATTTTTCACTACCGGGTATCACCCTTAATGCACACGTTCGATTTTCTACACCCCAACTTGCATTCGTTGGTGCCCAATAGCCCGGCACCAAACGCGTATAAGAATTAACAGTTGGGGCAATCATTGATAGAAACTCAGGCATGAGTTGTTGCTGCCCACCAATAAAATGTCGCATGGTTTCACTGATATTGTGATCTTTTGATGCGTCATGGAATACCGGTTTACCCTTCGCATCTTTTAGCGACAGATGAATATGCCCACTTTGCCCCGGCCAGTCTGTAGAGCATTTGGCCATAAAAGTTGCCATCATATTATTTCGCTGTGCCACTACTTTAACAAACGTTTTAAACAGTGCTGCTTTATCTCCGGCATTAATTGCACTGTCTACTGCAATTGCAGCTTCCAGAACCCCCGGCCCTGTCTCTTCATGCAAACCTTCTATCGGAAAATCCATTTCCTGACCGATATTCAGGATCTCATGATAAATTCCAGTATCGACAGAGTTTCGTAAAATAGAATAGCCAAAATAGCCTGGGGCAATAGGTTTTAAGTTTTTATAATTTTTTTCTCGAACGGAATCACGCGTCTCATTAAACACAAAAAACTCATATTCTAATGCGGCTAGCACATCAAAACCCATATCTTTCGCCTGCTCAATAACTCGCCTTAGTACACCACGAGGACAAAGCTCTTCTGCATTGTCAGTAAACTCC